>NZ_JBHWJT010000016.1:0-171083 GCF_042731325.1 Streptomyces sp. NPDC059866
GCTTTCGCGCTCAAGTAAGCCCGGCGACCCAAGAACCTCCCTCCAAGTTCATCCCGACTGCGTCGGGGATACAACGAAGCGCCTCACGGCGCACGGTGGACGAAGACGTTCACCGATCCGCGGCTCTGCGCGGCCATCGTCGACCGGCTCACCTTCAACGCCACCCTGACCGAGACCGGCACCGAGTCGTATCGCCTGGTCCGCAGCAAAGCGAACAAGACCAACGGGACGAAGTAGCCGTCTGCCAGGTCGGATCGGGAGCGGTGCCCGGCCTGTCAGCTGCGGGGGGCGGTGCGTTGAGACCTGAGGGCGGAGGCCAGTGCGCGCAGCGCCGGGGCGGCGGCGGACAGCGCGGCGCGTTGGTCCTGGGAGAGCGTCGCCAGCGAGTCTGCGAAGATCTCGGCCCATGCCTGCTCGATCATGGCCATGCCCTGCACGGCCCCCATGGTCGGGAAGAGCTGAACGGCGCGGCGGTCATGCGGGTCCGGCTCCTTGCGGACCAGCCCCTGCGCCACCAAGCCGCGCAGGGTACTGCTGACGTTACTCGCATGCAGCCCCAGTTCCTGGGCCAGGGCGCCAACGCCGATGCCCGGTGAATCCAGCACCTGGCGGAGCACTTCGAGGTCGGAAGGGGGCAACGGGGGCAGTCCGGCTTCGTCCACTCCGCGCAGCCGGAGCACGCGCCCGAGCGCGTGGAGGGCCGGAGTCAGATTCCTCGCCTCGCGCAAGAGTGCCGCATCGCCTGCCGCGTCGGTTGTGTCCATGCAGCGATCGTAGCGATGCTTATAGCTATATAGCTATATTGAAAAGGTCCCTCGGCATCTTCAGGAGAACGAGATGTCCATACCGTCCACTGGCGCGCCGCAGAAGCCGGCCGCGCTCTTCACGGCGACACTGGCGCTGCTGTCGTTCGTGTTACCGCTCGCCACGGACATGTACCTCCCGGCCTTCCCGGTGATGGCGGATGACCTGGGCACCGACGCCTCCGGTGTCCAGCTCACCCTGACCGCCTTCCTGCTCGGCACCGCAGTGGGCCAGTTGGTGCTCGGTCCGCTCTCCGACCGCCACGGACGGCGCATGCCGATCCTGATCGGCACCGCGGTAGGCACCCTGGCCACGGCGCTGTGCGCGGCGGCTCCCAACCTCGGGGTGCTGATCGTGCTGCGCTTCGTGACGGGCTTCAGCGGCGCGGCCGGTCTTGTGGTGGGCCGGGCCGTCATCTCCGACATTGCGACCGGTGCCGTCGCGGCCAGGCTCTTCGGCGTGCTGATGGCCCTCGGCGGCATCGCCCCGATCGTGGCCCCCCTGGTCGGCGGCGCCGTCGTGAGCAACGCGGGCGGCTGGCGGGGCGTCTTCTGGGTTCTGTCGGGGACCTCGCTGCTGATGTTCCTGGCTGCGCTGTTCTTCATCCCCGAGAGCCTCCCCAAGGAGCGGCGCCGACCTGGCGGTGTGGGAGCCACCCTGCAGGCCGCCCGGTCCGTGCTTACCGACCGCGCCTACGTGGGCTACACCCTCGCCTTCTCCTTCGCCTGCGGCGCGCTGTTCTGCTACATCGCCGGCTCGGCGTTCCTGCTCCAGAACGTCCTCGGCTTCACCGTGGCCCAGGCGTCCGTCGCCTTCTCGCTCGGTGCCCTGACCGCGACTCTCTCCAGCACCGCCAACACCAAGCTGGTCGGCCGCTACCACCCACGGTTGCTGCTGCGCTTCGGCCTGGCCACGATGCTGGCCGCCACCACCGCGGCGCTGCTGGTCACCCTCGCCGGCCAGCTCAACCGGGGCCTCGCCCTCGGGCTTGTCGGGATCGCCTTCCTCGGTATCGGCCAGGTCTTCGGCACCGCCACGGCGCTCGCCATCGAGCGGGTCCCGCACGCGGCCGGTACCGGCTCGGCCGTACTCGGAACCCTGCAGAGCATCCTGGGAGGCGTTGCCTCACCGCTCGTCGGACTGGGCGGCGAGGACACCGCCGTGCCGCTCTTCGTCGGCATGGCCGTCTGCTCGCTGACCGCCGTGCTCGCACTGCTGCTCACCCGCGGTGGCACACACCTGTCGCACTCGCCCGGCAGCCCCGGCGACGACAGGGAAACACCAGCGAGCGCCACGATCTGACATGGGTGCGGATCCTCTGGAGTGAAGGGCTGAGCCGGCAGAACACCGTGGGCACGGAGTGGTTCCTGGGCGCGAACGGGCAGCGTGCTTGCCGTGCCGCCGCGTTGCGTGATCAGATTGCGGCAGCATCGCGTGCCGGTGACGGACTGCGTCAGGCATGGAGGTGCGGAACCGAAGGGACCGCCATCCGTGGCTTCCCGCGACGGCCACCGTGTAGCCGCCTTGAGCCTGCAGCTCTCACAAGCACATCAAGAACTGCGTCTCCAGATCAACGAAATCAGGAAAAGTCTCGGACACCGCCGGTTGAGCGACAACACACTTGTCACCCACTGCCTGGCCTTCTGTACCGTATTGACATCGCACCACCAGGGCGAGGACGACGGAATGTTCTCCCAGTTGCTGCGCGAACACCCGGATCTCGCAGCGACGGTCACGAATCTTGTTGAGGATCACGGAATGATCGCCTCGATCCTGTCCCGGGTGCGCGAACTCGCTGGCAGGGCTGCCGAATCGCGTGGCCCGGTCCTGGAGGCGATCGAGCGTGAGCTTGACGGATTGGCGGCGATCATGGAATCCCACTTCAGCTATGAAGAGCGGACGATCAGCGAGGCACTCGACGACGGAATACCTGACACCGACTGGTCCGACATGGTCTTCCGGTTCGGTACGGCATGAATCGACATGGTTGTGGTTTTTCCTCGACAGGGGCGTGATCAGGCCATGAGCTCGTATTGGCCCTGGTCAGGGGCGGGGTAGAGGCGCTGGCGCTCGCATACGACATGGAAACGCCCGTAGGCGTCGAGGTCGCCGTTGGAGACGAGGGCGCACAGCCCGAGACGGCGTTCTCCCAGCTCAGCCCTTCATTCCAGAGGAACCACACCCATCTGACATCCCTGGCCCACCCGGTGAACCTTCCCGCTCGCAGCCTCACGAGATGGCCCCAAGTCGAACCGCCCTGCGGGGCCACCCGCGGGTCTGGCACAAGTTCCGTGAGCCGACTACGGGGTGTAGTTGTTGATCTTGGGCTAGGGATGTCGGAAGTCGCCTTGATTTCGCTCCTCGGTCGGCTGACTGGCCCGACGTTCGGTCGCCGTGAACGAGGTGTTGCGTCAGCTGCAAGAAGTGCTGTTCCCGTCCGTCTCCGGAATCGCGGTCGCGTCCATCGACGCGGACGGCGAGGCGATACACATCGAGGCCCGGTGCACGGCGACCGGTGCTGCCTGCCCGGTCTGTGGTACCCGTTCGGAGAAGGTGCACAGCTCCTACCTGCGGTTCCCGGCTGATCTGCCCAGTGCCGGACAGCACGTCGTGCTGGCCTTGCGTGTCCGGCGGTACGTCTGTATCGCACCGTCGTGTCCGCGCAGGACGTTTGTGGAGCAGATGCCGGGGCTGACCCGCCGCCATGGCCGGGTCACCGAACGAAGGTGGGACGGTCGGCCGTGGTGGGGGCGTGTTCGCGTATCGACCACTGGATGCGCTCGGTGATCCGGTGGTGGTCGGCGACGAAGGTAACTCGGGCGGGGGCCCTGACCGGTATCCGCCGCCACCATAGGTCGCACCAGCACCACATCGAGGGGCCTCCCCGCCCCTCCCTATGATGTGCCTCTGGACTTCTACGGCGTCGCGATCGCACCAGTGCGTGACACAGGTAACAGGAACTCCTCCCGTGTCGCGGAGAGAAGTGGTCGTGAGGGACTCAGAAAACGATGTGCGTCGCCGTGTGCGCGAGGGGGACCGAGAGGCGTTCGCCCTGCTGTACGAGCAGTTCGCCCGCGCCGTCTACAACCACGGACTGCGATTGACGGGCGACTGGTCGACAGCCGAAGAGATCATGTCCGAAACGTTCCTGACCGCGTGGCGGACCCGCGGGCGGGTGCAGGAGGACGGCGGCTCCCTGCTGCCCTGGCTGCTGGGCATCGCCACCCACAAGGCGGACAACGCCCGCCGGGGAGTCGTCAGACGGCAGTTGTTCCTGGCGCGTCAACCGCAGCCACGTGTGGAGGAGGACTTCGCGCCCCGGACGATCGGACGCATCGACGACGCACGGTACTTGCGTGCCGTGCAGACCGCGCTGGGACGGCTGCGGCGCCAGGAGCGGGAGGTACTGGCCCTGTGCGTGTGGTCCGGCCTGGACTACCAACAGACGGCCGAAGCGCTGGGCATCGCCGTCGGAACCGTACGGTCCCGCCTTTCACGTGCCCGCAAGAAGCTCGCTCACCTTGCGGAAGAAGACCGGGAACCACCCCCCGCCCGCGGAGAGATGACAAGTGCGGCCGCGATCGCGGCCCTGCCCGTACGGGAGGAGCTCACATGAACGACAACGCAACCGGCGCTTCCCCGGAGCGGCACGGCGACCGCGAGGAGATCGCCCGCCTGCTCCCGGCCCCGGCCGACTGGGACCTTCCGCGCGAGCAGCACCTTCGTCACAAGGACCTTCTGATGCACCACATCGACCACGACCAGGTCGCCCGTACCCGGCCGGCCCGTCAGTTGCTGCGACCCGCGGTCCTGGTGCCGGCGGCCGCTCTGGCCCTGGCCTGCGCGGTGACCGCGGGGATCGCGCTGACCGGCGGTGACCCGGCGCCCGCCGGCACCGCGTCGCACCGTGCGGCCACAGACATGCAGCCCGCCGCCGCGCTCCTGGACCGGATCTCCGACGCCACGGAGACGCGCGCCGACCTCACGGTGCGCGACGACCAGTTCGTCTACACCAGGGAGAAGACCCGCGGGGCTGACCTGACCAGCGGGAAGGCTGTCCTCGGCCCGCTGATGGACCGTGAGGTGTGGGCCGCGCAGGAGCCGGGGCCCCTGCGGAAGCTCGGGCTGATCCGGGAGGACGGTGCGACGTTCCCCATCAACGCCGAACTCGGTGACACCGAGGGCACACCGGCCGGTATCAACCGGCCCACCTACCGCTGGCTCAGCTCGCTGCCCACCGACCCCGACAAGTTGCTGACCTATCTGTACGCCAAGACCCCGCAGGCCGATGGACGCGAACGTGACCAGGCTGTGTTCGAACAGATCGGATCCCTGCTCGGCGGGGTGATGCCGCCCCGTACCGGCGCCGCCCTCTACCGGGCCGCGGCGAAGATCCCGGGTGTCACCCCGGCCCCTCAGGCCCGCGACGCGATCGGTCGCAAGGGCCTCGGTATCGCCCGCGACGACACGCGGTACGGCATCCGGACCGAGTGGGTCTTCGACAAGAAGGACTTCGCCTTCCTGGGCTCCCGCAGCTACCTGACCAAGGACACCTCATACGGAAAGGCCGGGACGCTGCTGTCCAGCGCGGCCGAGCTGGAACACGCGATCGTCGACGAAGCCGGCCGACAGCCCACCGACGCGCAGCGGACACAGACCGAGCGCCAAAGCTGACCGCCGGAGGTGGTGCTGCGGCGCAGGCCGCACCACCACCCCAAGGGCGACCCATGCGCTACTGGGTTCTGCAGACCTCCTGCCCAGGCAGGCGTGGCTTGTTGATGAGCTGGAGGGACTCTCTTCTGAGCAGGTCATCGATGTGCTGCACAGGGCCCTGCAGCGTGTCGCAGACTCCGGCACCCGGGTGGATGGCGGTGACGGGGTGGAAGCCGTCGCCGCTGCTGCCCTGGTCGCTGCTCAGGTTCCTGGCAGCGGGATTGTGGTCGACCCTGATGACGCACCGAAAGAGCCGCTGCCTCAAC
Source organism: Streptomyces sp. NPDC059866 (assembly GCF_042731325.1). Taxonomy (NCBI): domain Bacteria; kingdom Bacillati; phylum Actinomycetota; class Actinomycetes; order Kitasatosporales; family Streptomycetaceae; genus Streptomyces; species Streptomyces sp. NPDC059866. The sequence continues at coordinate 5,784 of NZ_JBHWJT010000016.1, forward strand.
TGCCGGTATCCCTACGTGCACTGGCTCGCCGGGCCCTCCACCGTGTTACCGAAGACGGATCCGAGCTGACGCAGGGCTGGGTGGACAGCAATGACGCCATCGCATGGCGCCAAGAGGTGCAGTTGGTCCGTGGGGAGCCTGCGGTGAAGTGGAACCTGCGAACGGTGGCCGCCCAGCGGGACCTGTGGCGGCCGGCCGAGGTGCTGGCGGCCTTCAAGGAGGTGGGGTTCACTCCGTCGCTGAGCAAGGTCGTCGCCATGTGGGGCGGCAAGCCGGTCACGGTCCGGCTGGACGATCTTGACATGATCTGCGCTGCTCTGGACTGTACGGTCGGTGACCTGCTCCAGGCCGAGCCGGTGGCCAACCCGCAGACGGTGCCGGAGTCCGAGCGGTCGGCCGGCGGCGCCGCGCGGCCGACTTCCGGGCCGGTGCGGCCGGTGCCGCGGAGCCGGAAGGGCGGCGGACCGCGGTCGCTCCCGCCAAGCCGAGGCCGGTCGGTCGTGCCGAGGCAGGAGGCGGTCGCCCACAGTTGCGAAGCGTGCCTGGGGTGGGGCCTGTTGACCCATCCGCGGTGGTGCACGGGCTGCAAGGCGTGGCAGGCGAAGTACCACGAGCGCGGGGTGTGCCCGCGGTGCCGATGCGAGGCCCATCTCAATGCTGACGGGCTGTGCCGCTCGTGCCTGCAGGCGATCCGGCCGAGGAGGATGCCGAGTGGGCTTGTGGGGTGCCGGGGGCGCCGCCGCGGGATCTGCAGCTGGTGGTGGGCTTCTACTGGGACCGGTCGATCGCGGCGCGTCCGCTGCGGCGAGACACCGGGCGCGGGCGGCTGAAGCGCAAGGCGCAGGAAGCCGCCGTCGACGACGAGCGGCGGGTACTGGAGCCGCTGATGCCCGGTCAGCTCTCGCTGTTCGCCATGCCCCGGCGGCTGACGGAGGAGACCGTGCGGGCGATCACCCAGCGGCAGGTGCGCGGTTGGGACCAGGCCCGGGCGGTGCTCGTGGAAATGGCTGCCCAGCACGGCCTGAGCGCCGGCTGGCACTTCAAGGTCGCCGAGATGGTCCGCCTCGCCCTGGCGGTGCGCGAGGCGGAGGGCGCCGAGCGATTACCGGAGCCAGCCCTGCGCGACCTTCCCCGCAACGGGGACGCCGTGCGGCTGGTCCTCTCCGCTCCGGGTTGCTGGAGTCCGTCCCGGCGCCGCTGCGCTTTTCGCGGACGGACCAGCCCAGCACCGTATACCTCTGCGGCGGTTGAGCCCCGTTCGTCGCTGCTCGGCGGAGGCGGTCATCGGCTGATCGAGGAGACCAGGTCCGCGGTCGCCTTGCGCAGACGCTCGGCGTTCGCGGGGTCGAAGGCGGGTCCGTCGAGCGGCAGGGGCTTGCCCTGGTTGAACGCCGTCAGGGCCGCCGCGGGGCGGTCGTCGATCAACTCGATCATCGGGGCGATCGCCTTGGCGACCGGAGCGGCGAACAGCCGTGTCAGTACCTTGTAGAGGGTGCGCATGGGCGGCTTCATCGAATCGCCGATGCCGGTGGCGACGAGGCCCGGGGCGTACAGCACGTAGCGGGTGCGGGCGTCCGGGTGGACCTGGGTGAAGGACACGCCGAGGAGGTCGTTGCGGCGCGCCGTCTGCGTCGCGACGCGCATGCTGCTGTAGCCCTTGCGCAGTTGCAGGTCGTCGAAGTGCATCTTTCCGGGGGCGCCCGGGGCGGCGATGTTCAGCACCAGTGGCGCCTCGGCGCGCTCGAGTCGGTCGAACAGGTCGTGGCCGAGCAGGTAGCGGCTGAGGTAGCCGAGCGCGAAGCTGGACTCCAGTCCGTCTTCGGTCTCCACCCGTTCGCCCCGGAACCGCTGGGCGGCGAGGACCAGGACGTCGATGACGTCGGGCAGCCGGTCGACGAGCTCGCGCACGCCCGCCGTGGTGCTGAGATCGGCCTGTACGAAGCCGGCGCGCTCGGCCGCGCCGATGTCCGCCGCTGCTGCCAGGAACAGGGTGCCCTTGGCCTCGCTGCTGCCTACTGCGATCACCCGGTCCCCTCGCTCCAGGTAGTGCAGGCCGAGCCCGCGGCCCATGCCGTCGGTGCCTCCGGTGATGACGAATGTGCGCATGGCTCGTGGATCCTTGATCAGTTCAGGTTGCGTGGCAGTGGGGGCAGAACGAGGCCGCCCATCGGATCGGCGGGCGGCTGTCGGATCCGGGGCTCGTCGGCGGAGCGTCGTGCCGCCGACTGTGCCGGTCACCGCCCGCGGACGGGAGGTCCGGGTACCTCGTGGGACGAGGGAGGGGGCAGGGCGGTGGTGGAGGGGCGCAGTCCGTCGGCGAGCAGGGCGAGGTAGCGTCGGCGGTCTGCGCCGTGGGGATCGCCGGGATGCACGGTGGCCATGGTCATGACAATGACCGCGACCAGGTCACGCACCTCCAGTTCCGGCCGTACCGCTTCGGCGTCGATCGCGCGGCTCAACAGGTGTTGCATCGAGTGCAGGAAATGCCGGGCGGTTTCGCCTGCGAACGTCTGGAACTCCAGGGCGAGCGAGTGGATCGCCTGCCGCCGGACGAGGACGTCGGTGACGGTCGCGAGCGCGTCGACGAGATCCTGCCAGGGATCGTCGGTGCGTGCCGTGACCACGGGCTCGATCTCGGTGGCCAGGAGATGGTCGAAGACGGCCTGGATGAGCTGGTCTCGATTGCGGAAGCGGCGGTAGAGCGTCATGACGCTCACCCCCGCCTGCTCGGCGATCTGCTCCAGCGTCGCCTCCGGCCCGACCTCCTCGAAGGCCACGACCGCGGCGCTGACGATCCGCTCGTAGTTGCGGGCGGCGTCCGCCCGCAGGGGCCGTGTGCTCACCAGGTCACGCTCAGCTTTTCCACGTCAGGCACGGCGTTGACGGCCTGGAAGGAGCGGCAGACCAGGTGTGTAGTCCCACCGAACGGCGGCTGCGCCGGTACCAGGCCCTGGTCGTCTCCGGCTCGGGCCGGTTCCACGACCGCATGGAGCCCGTTCTGCCGCATTTCCAGCGGCGCCTCCGGTGTGTGCGTCATCTTCGGTTCCGCTCGTCGAGGGATCGTCCTGGGCGTTCCCCATGCCACAGGTAAGTGTTAGTCACCTACCAGTTATGCCATCGTCTCCGGCCTACGCAAGCGCGGCATCGGCTTCACCTCGCTGCACGAGGCGCTCGACACCACCACACCCGGCGGCCGGCTCGTCTTCCACGGGTTCGCCGCGCTGGCGGAGTTCATCCGCGAACTCGTCGTCCAGGGCACCAACGAGGGCCTGGACGCCGCCCGCGCCCGCGGCACCCGCCTGGGCCGCCCACCGGCCATGACCGAGGAAGAGGTACGCCACGCCCGGGACCTGCGCACCCGCCCGGGGAACACCGTCACATCCGTCGCGAAGCTCCTTGGCACCAGCAGGAACACGATCTACAAGTACGTGCCCGAACTGAAGGGCGGCCGGGTCACCCTCGCGGAAGCGACGGCCGCCTCCGAGCTGCCCCGGCCTACGAAGTCGGCGGAGTGGACCAGCCGTTTGCGGCTGGTGACACGGTCCTTACCAGCACCCCAGAACCTGTGTGTCAGGGCTTCCGAATCGGCAGACCGACGCGCGCGTTCTCGCTCGTTCTCCTACAGGAATCTGCGAACCCGCGCACTTCTGATCTTCATGACTCATCCGCGAACTGGGGCCAGTCAGGGTCGCTTAGGTTCCAGTGGTCGTTGCATGCCCGCAAGGGGCGTTGTCAGCCTGGCGCGGCCTATGCACCACGACGGACCCGGGCGGCCTTGCGCGCCTCGGCAATCTCACGGGCCTCAGCAGACCGGCGAGACTCGCCACCGCCGCGACCGGCCCGCCCCGGACGGGTGCCCAGACCGCGGAAGGGGGCACCGCCGCGCTTCGGGCGCTCCGCGACCGGCCCGCTGCCACTGACGGGGACACCGGAGGGAGCCTGGGCGCCGGTGATGCGGCTCAGCTCGGCCTCGCCGGAGCGGACCTGCGTGATCTGCGGCCTGATGCCCGCGTCGGCCATGAGACGGGCCATGTCCCGGCGCTGGTTGGGCAGGACCAGCGTGACGACACTGCCGGACTCGCCGGCGCGGGCGGTACGGCCGCCACGGTGCAGGTAGTCCTTGTGGTCGCCGGGCGGGTCGACGTTGACCACCAGGTCGAGGTCGTCGACGTGGATGCCGCGGGCCGCGACGTTGGTGGCCACCAGGACCGTGACGTGGCCCTCCTTGAACTGGGCCAGGATCCGGGTGCGCTGGGGCTGCGACTTGCCGCCGTGGAGCCCCGCTGCCTTCACGCCGCTGCTCAGCAGGTGCTTGGTGAACTGGTCGACAGCGTGCTTGGTGTCCAGGAACATGATCACGCGTCCGTCGCGGGCGGCAATCTCGGTGGCGGTGGCGTATTTGTCGGCGCCGTGCACCTGCAGCACATGATGCTCCATCGTGGTGACCGCGCCCGCCGACGGGTCGACCGAGTGGACCACCGGGTCATGGAGGTAACGACGGACCAGGAGGTCGATGTTGCGGTCCAGCGTGGCCGAGAACAGCATGCGTTGGCCGTCGGGGCGTACCTGGTCCAGCAGTTCGGTGACCTGGGGCATGAAGCCCATGTCGGCCATCTGGTCGGCCTCGTCCAGGACGGTGATGTTCACCCGGTCCAGGCGGCAGTCCTTGCGCTCGATGAGATCCGCGAGGCGGCCAGGGGTCGCGACGACCACCTCGGCTCCGGAACGCAGTGCGCCGGCCTGCCTACCGATCGACATGCCGCCGACCACAGTGGCCAGCCGCAGCTTCAGCAACCGGGCGTACGGGGTGAGCGCGTCGGTGACCTGCTGGGCCAGCTCGCGCGTCGGAACGAGAATCAGGGCCAGCGGCTTCCGCGACTCGGCATGCTGCCCGGCCGTACGCACGAGGAGCGCCAGGCCGAAGGCGAGCGTCTTGCCCGATCCGGTGCGCCCGCGGCCCAGGACGTCGCGCCCTGCGAGGGAGTTGGGCAACGTGGCGGCCTGGATCGGGAACGGTTCGTTCAGGCCGAGACCAGTAAGCATCTTCAGCAACTCGGCAGGCATGTCCAGCTCACCGAAGGTCGCAGCCGCGGGGAGGGCAGGGGTGACGGTGACCGGCAGCGCGAACTCCCCCTTCGGCGTGAAGGGAGAGCGCCCGTTGCCGGCCGCACTGACGCCGGGGCGACCCCGACCCTGTGGCCGAAAACGGTCATTCGTGTGAGCTGAACGGCTCATGGAGAACCTTCCTCGACGGGGCGCGCATCGAGGAATTCCCGACAGAAACGAGCCGGATGAATTGCAAGAACGAGCCGAAAGTGGAGACTGAATAAGTCATCGGAATGCAAAAGACAGCAAGCTGGGGCCCCACCTTCAAGGTGGGGCCCCAGCCACCTCATACGCTTCGGCGTCAGGCGGGAGTAATGTTCTCCGCCTGCGGACCCTTCTGTCCCTGCGTGACGTCGAAGTTCACCCTCTGACCCTCCTGAAGCTCACGGAAGCCCTGGGCGGCGATGTTCGAGTAGTGGGCGAAGACGTCGGGGCCGCCCCCGTCCTGCTCAATGAAGCCGAAGCCCTTTTCCGCGTTGAACCACTTGACGGTGCCAGTAGCCATGTCACATCTCCTTCGGGGCAGTGCCCAGGGGTCCACACCGCGTGAACCCTTGCGTTGCCACAATGAACCCCGTCCGGATAAGCACCGGAGATACAAAAATGTCCGACGGTATACAGCCACCGAGACACTTGAAGTTTCGGGAACCACAACTGCAACTACTATCAATTTTAGCACGGTACGCGCATTTCGCGCGCCACCCTTCACCCGCTACACAAGGTGCACCAAAGGAAAATCCGTCCCTCCATCACCTTCTCGGCGATCCCGCTGTGGGGCACCCTGCCTCCGGATCCGGCATGACGTTCTCTCACCTGTCGAAACCGTCCCGCTGAGGCGGCTCGCTACGCGAGGAAGCTCAACCGCACCTGCCGGTTCGGATTGTCCCGGTTCGTATCCACCAGGCACACCGACTGCCACGTCCCCAGCTCGAGCCGTCCGTCCAGTACGGGCAGGGTCGCATGCGGGGGGACGAGTGCCGGGAGGACGTGGTCGCGGCCGTGCCCGGGGCTGCCGTGGCGGTGCTGCCAGCGATCGTCGGCGGGGAGCAGGGTGTGCAGCGCGGCGAGGAGGTCGTCGTCGCTGCCCGCGCCCGTTTCGATGATCGCGATGCCGGCCGTGGCGTGCGGGACGAAGACGTTGAGCAGGCCGTCACGGCCGGCGGCCACCTCGCCCAGGAAGGCCTCGCAGTCACGGGTGAGGTCGACGACGTTCTCCGCGGAACCGGTGGCGACGTGCAGAACCCGGGTGCTGAACACATCTGACATGCCTCCATCCTGACCCACGGGCCGCCGCCCACGCCCGACCGACCGCGCGGGAAGATCCACGGACTCGACGCTGTTGGTGGAATCGTGAACAACACGCGCGAGGTCGAGGTTGTCGTCATAGGCGCCGGTCAGGCCGGGCTGGCCGGCGCCTATCACCTGCGGCGGACCGGTTTTGAGCCGGACCGTGACTTTGTGGTGCTGGACCACTCCCCCGGTCCGGGCGGCGCGTGGCAGTTCCGGTGGCCTTCGCTGACGTACGGCAAGGTGCACGGGATGCACGCGCTGCCGGGGATGGAGCTGACGGGCGCCGATCCGGCGCGGCCGTCGTCGGAGGTGATCCGCGAGTACTTCGCCGCGTACGAGGAGGCGTTCGACCTGCGCGTACGGCGGCCCGTCGATGTGCGCTCCGTGCGGGAAGGCCCGGGCGGGCGGCTGCTCGTCGAGACCTCGGCCGGAGACTGGGCCACGCGGGCGCTGATCAACGCGACCGGTACCTGGGACCGGCCGTTCTGGCCGCGCTATCCGGGCCAGGAGACCTTCCGCGGGCGGCAGTTGCACACCGCTCAGTACCCCGGGCCCGAGGAGTTCGCCGGACAGCGGGTCGTCGTGGTGGGCGGCGGCGCCTCCGGTACACAGCATCTGCTGGAGATCGCCCCGTACGCGGCCGCCACCACCTGGGTGACACGGCGGCCGCCCGTCTTCCGTGAGGGGCCCTTCGACGAAAATGCCGGCCGGGCGGCGGTCGCGCTCGTGGAGGAACGGGTACGGCAGGGACTGCCGCCCAAGAGTGTGGTTTCCGTCACGGGCCTGCCGCTGAACGACGCCATTCGGCAGGGGCTGACGGACGGAGTGCTGGACCGGCAGCCGATGTTCGACCGGATCACGCCGGACGGTGTCGAATGGCAGGACGGACGGCACGTGAGCGCGGACGTCATCCTCTGGGCGACCGGATTCCGGGCCGCCATCGACCACTTGGCGCCGCTGCGACTGCGTGAACCGGGCGGCGGCATCCGGGTGGACGGAACGCGCGCGGTCGCCGACCCGCGGATCCACCTCGTCGGCTACGGCCCTTCGGCCAGCACCATCGGCGCCAACCGGGCCGGGTGGGCGGCCGTACGGGACATCAGGCGGCTGCTGGCCGAGGAGCGGCCCGTCGCCGCATGACGTCCAGCGGTGTCGTGCGGCCGCCTTGCCGCCCGATGTTCCCTCCCTCGGGTCAGCGCGTCGGCTGCGGGCTCACGGTCGCCTGCCGTGCGTTGAACTCGGCGACATTGCGCTGGTGTTCCGCGTAGTCGGCCGTGAAGCGGGTGTCGCCCGGCTTGACCGTGACGAAGTACAGCCAGTTGCCCGGGGTCGGGTTGATCGCGGCGCGCATCGCCTCCTCGCCCGGGTTGTCGATCGGCGTGGGCGGCAGGCCCATGCGCTGGTACGAGTTGTAGGGGCTGTCGATACGGGTGTCGTTCAGCGTCGTCCTCAACTTGGTGCGGTTGAGGGCGTAGTTGATGGTGGAGTCCATCTGGAGCGGCATACCGCGCTCCAGGCGGTTGAAGACGACCCGGGCCACCTTCCCCATGTCGGCCTTGGTCGCGGCCTCGGCCTGGATGATGCTCGCGATGGTGACCGCCTGGTAGACGTTCATGGCGTTGCGCTGCGCCCCGGCGGCGATCGGGGCGCCGTTGAACTTCCTGTTGGCGGTGTCGACCATCGTCGACAGCAACTGCTCCGGCGTCGCCTTCTCGGGCAGTGGATATGTCGCCGGGAAGAGATAGCCCTCCGGGTTGCCGTCGGCGTCGTTCGGCAGTTTCAGCTTGGCCCTGGGGAGGGCCTTCTTGGTGGTGCCGGGGGGCAGTTCGAGGACCTTGTCGACGGCCTCGTAGACCTGGCCGGCGCGCCAGCCCTCCGGGATCACCAGCGATGCGGGTCTGGCCTCCTCGTCGCCCCCGCGGGTCAGCAGCGGCACCGCCACGGCGGTACCGGCCAGGACGGCTCCGATTGCGATGAGGGCGGCACGGCCCCGGCGCGTCAGTCGAGTCCTGCGAGTCGTGCTCCGTGGCGGAGTATTCGTCTGCATGCGGGCACGGTAACCCGCACATCACCACAAACCCGGCATATCGTCACCTTGTCGGCTCAAGTTGGGCGTCCCGGCGTACCAGCGCCGCATACCGCCCGTCGAGCTCCAACAGCTCCTCGTGCGTGCCCCGTTCGACCGCGCACCCGGCGTCCAGGACCACGATCTGGCCGGCGCCCCGAATGGTGGACAGCCGGTGGGCGATGGTGAGCGTCGTCCGGTTGGCCGACAGCGCGTCGATCGCCTCCTGGACGGCGCGTTCGGTGCGGGTGTCCAGCGCACTGGTCGCCTCGTCGAGAATCAGCACCGGCGGATCACGCAGGATCGTACGGGCGATGGCCAGGCGCTGCTTCTCACCGCCGGAGAAGCGGTGGCCGCGCTCACCGACCACGGTGTCGTAGCCGTCGGGCAGGGCGGCGATGTGATCGTGGATCTGGGCTGCCCGGGCCGCCGCGTGCAGCTCCTCGTCGGTGGCATCGGGTTTGGCGAAGCGGAGGTTGTCGGCGACCGAGGCGTGGAAGAGGTACGTCTCCTGGGAGACGACGCCGACCGCCCGGGCGAGGGTGTCGAAGTCCAGGTCGCGGACGTCGACGCCGTCGAGGGTGACCCGGCCGCCCGTCACGTCGTACAGCCGCGGCACCAGGTAGCCCAGCGTGGACTTGCCGGCGCCGGTCGGGCCGACGATCGCGAGGCTGCCGCCGGCCGGGACGGTGAGATCGATGCCGTCGAGGACGGGGCCTCCCTTGCCGTCGTAGCGGAACTCGACGCCCTCGAAGCGGACTTCACCCTTGACCTGGTCGAGACGGAGGGGGCGCTCGCGCTCGGTGATGTCGACGGGCAGGTCGAGGTACTCGAAGATGCGCTGGAAGAGGGCCAGCGAGGTCTGGATCTGGACGCCGGTGCCGAGCAGGCTGACCGCCGGGCGGAACAGGCCCTGCTGGAGGGAGACGAAGGCGACGATCGTGCCGATGGAGACCTCCGGACCGCCCAGATGGAGGGCGAGGCCGGCCGTCCAGTAGATGACGGCGGGCATGGCGGCCATGACGATCGTGATGACGGCCATCCGCCAGCGGCCGGCCATGTTCGACCGCACCTCGAGGTCGACCAGCCGGTCGGACTCCTCGGCGAAGGACTTCGTCAGCGACTCGGCGCGGCCCATGGTGCGGCCCAGCAGGATGCCGCTGACCGACAGCGACTCGGTGACCGTCGCGGCCATCGCGGCCATCTGCTTCTGACGCTGTGTGGTGATCTTCCGGCGTTCGTCGCCGACCCGGCGGCTGATCCACACGAACGCCGGCAGCAGGAGCAGCGAGACGACGGTCAGCCGCCAGTCGAGGGCCAGCATCGCGATGATCGTGGCGACGACGCTGGTGAAGTTGGAGACCAGGGAGGTGGCCGTGGAGGTGACGGTGGCCTGCATGCCGCCGATGTCGTTGGCGATGCGGGACTGGACCTCGCCCGTGCGGGTGCGGGTGAAGAAGGCGAGCGACATGCGCTGCAACCGGCCGTAGACGGCGGTGCGCAGATCGTGCATGACGCGCTGGCCGACCGTCGTCGAGATCAGGGTCTGCAGGACGCCGAAGACGCTGGACAGTACGGCGCTGAGGATCATGCCGAGGGCCAGCAGGGTGAGCAGACCGGTCCGTCCCTGGGGGATCGCGGTGTCGAGGATCGCCTTGAGCAGGAACGGCGTGGCGACCGATACCAGCGACGAGGCGCCGACGAGCAGGCCGACGACGAGCAGTCGGCCACGGTAGGGGCGGAAGAGTTTCAGGATGCGACGCACCTGCCGCGGCTGCTCCTCGGAGTCCTCGGGCGGCGTCCAGGCGGGTTCTTGGTCGGGTTTCATGGGCTCCTTCAGGAGGGGCGGCGACGACTGGCGGAGCGTAGCTCATTGTTACCTATACTCACAATGAACGTGGTCCTGATATTGTTCCCGCATGACCACCTCCGACCCCGACGGACTGCTCGCCGAGCAGCTGCTGCGGCTCACCCGCCGGGTGCACCGGATCCAGAAACGCCATCTCCAACAGCGTGCCCTGGGCATCACCCCGGCGCAGTCCCGGCTGCTGCGCACCCTCGCGCACTACGACTCGCCGCCCCGTATGGCCGACCTCGCCGAGCGGCTGGAAGTGGTGCCGCGTGCCGTGACGACGCTGGTCGACGCCCTGGAGGCGAGCGGCAATGTGCGCAGGGTTCCCGACCCGAGCAACCGCAGGGTGATCCGGATCGACCTCACGCCCGAGGGACGCGAGGCACTGCGCGAGCTGCACGCGGCGCGCAGATCGGCCGCGGAGGAGATCCTCGCGCCTCTCACGGACGAACAGCGGGAGGTGCTCGGGGGGCTGCTGGACACGCTGGTCGACGGGGGGCCTGGCGGCGCCGACGCCGGCCAGATGCTCTCGTAGGCCTCACACCAAGAGCCGCGCGCTGCCGCTCCCGGTTGCGGAGTGGCAGCGCACGGCTCGTCGCGACGAGTGATCAGCGGGCCTCGGACGCAGGCTCCTTGGCCGACGCCGTGGGCAGAGCCGCTTCGTGGGCGTCCGACACGAAGGCGATCTCCCCGTCCAGCACCTTCTTCGCCCGTACGGCATCCAGCGCGCGGTCCTCGCATCGCCGGTGCCACGGCGAGTCGGGCACCCGCGATGAGGCCTCGGTGACGGGAGGCGCGCGAGGTGAGTCCCGCGGTAGCCGGATCTGTGCGCTGCCACGGAAAACCGGTTGCCTTCGACCACGTTGTGACGCGAACCTTTCACGGCCTGTTCCCGCCGCGCACAGTCCTTTCCGTTTCGCATCCTCACCCTTTCACCAACCGCCATCCCTTCTGCCCACCTGACACGAGCCACTGGGACGTCATGCAGATCCAAGACCTTCCGTATCCCGACCCAGGTGTGCCGGACGCGCGCTCGGGGCCGCGGTTCCTGTGGTGGCTCGGCCGGAATCAGCTGCGTGGACAGTTCAGATCGCTGGCCTGGGGACTGCTGCACTTCGTGTCGGTCTCCGCGTTGCCGTTCTGTGTGGGCTTCGCCGTCCAGGCCGTGATCGACCGATCCGGCTCCCGGCTCGCCCTCGCAGGCGGGCTGATGGCGCTGGCCTGCGCCGGCAACGCGATCGGCGACACCTTCCTGCATCGCGCGGCGGTCACCAACTGGATCACCGCGGCCGCTCGCGTCCAGCAACTCCTGGCCCGCAAGGCCGCGCTGCTGGGCTCCGCACTGACCCGGCGCGTCGCGGCGGGCGAGGTGGTGGCCGTCTCCACGGGTGACGTCGAGAAGATCGGCTGGTTCGTGGAGGCCGTGTCACGCTTCACCGCCGCGGCCGTCAGCATCGTGCTCGTCTGCGTCGGCCTGGTCGTCTACCAGCCGGCCCTCGGCGTGGTCGTCGCCGTGGGCCTGCCCGTCCTCGCGGTGGCGGTGCTGCCGCTGCTGCCCCGCGCGACCCGGCGCGCCGACTTCCAGCGCGAGAAAGCGGGACGGGCCACCGAGCTGGCCTCGGACACCGTCGCCGGGCTGCGCGTCCTGCGCGGCATCGGCGGTGAGGAACTGTTCCTCGACCGCTACCGCCGCGCATCCCAGGAGGTCCGCCACGCGGCCGTGCGCAGCGCCCGGATGTGGTCGCTGATCTCGGCCATCCAGGTACTGCTGCCGGGGCTGCTGCTGATCGCGGTCGTCTGGTACGGCGTGCACCTGGCCCGCCAGGGCCGGATCACCGTCGGTGAACTCGTCACCGTCTACAGCTCCGTCATGATCCTCACGTATCCGTTGCGGCACTTCGAGGAAATCGCGATGGCCTACTCCTTCTCGCGGCCTTCTGCCAGGCGGGCGGCGCGGGTTCTGTCCCTGGAACGGGTCACGTCCGCCGAGGGGTCGCGCGAGGCCGGTCTGCCCTCGGGTGACCTGTATGACCCGGCCAGCGGTCTGCTCGCGCCGGCCGGCCGGCTCACCGCCGTGGTGTGCGGCGACCCGGACGCGGCGGGGCGACTGGCGGAACGCCTCGGCGGACACCCCACGGAGGCGGGCGCATCGGCGCTGCTCGGCGGTGTCCCGCTGGACGAGTTGCCGCTCGACAGTGCTCGGACGGCCGTGCTGGTGCAGGACAAGGACCCGGTGCTCCTGTCGGGCTCGCTGCGCGAACTGCTCGACGTGCCCGCCTCGGGAGACGTCGGCGCCGAGGAGGCGCTGGCGGCCGCGCAGTGCGGGGACGTGCTGATGGCACTCGTCCAGGGCTCGCTCGACACCGAGGACCCGATGGACGCCCGCATCACCGAACGCGGACGGTCCCTCTCCGGCGGCCAGCGCCAGCGGCTCGCACTGGCACGGTCGCTCATCACCGACCCGGAGGTGCTCGTCCTGGACGAACCGACCTCCGCCGTCGACTCCCACACCGAGGCCCGGATCGCGGAAGGCGTGCGCAGTCTGCGAACAGGCCGCACCACGGTCGTCTTCACCTCCTCGCCGCTGCTTCTGGACCGGGCCGACCGGGTGGTGCTCGTGCACGAGGGCGAGGTGGCGGCGGTGGGCGTGCACCGGGAACTGGTGCACAAGGAGCCCCGGTACCGGGCCGTGGTGACCCGCGAGACGGAGGACGAGGCCGCCCTGAACGGCGCGCTGGACAAGCTGGACGAACTGGATGAGCTGGACGAGATCGAGGAGACCGCATGATCGGCGTGGCGCCACCGGCCTACGACCCGGCGGCCCCGACGACGGCGAACACCCTGCCCGTCGGCGCTGCTGCGACCGTACGCGCCTATGTGGCCGAACTGTTCCGCCGGCACCGACGTGCCTTCCTGATCCTCATCACCGTCAACACCGTCGCCGTGGTCGCCTCGATGGCGGGTCCCTACCTGCTGGGCGGGCTCGTCGAGCGAGTGTCGGACGGGGCTCGTGAGCTGCACCTCGGCCTCACGGTGACGCTGTTCGTGCTGGCGCTGGTCGTGCAGGCCGTGTTCGTCCGCGAGGTGCGGCTGCGGGGCGCGATGCTCGGCGAGCGGATGCTGGCCGACCTGCGCGAGGACTTCCTCGTGCGGTCGGTCGGGCTGCCACCGGGTGTCCTGGAGCGGGCCGGCACGGGCGACCTGCTGTCCCGGATCACGACCGACATCGACCGGCTCGCCAACGCCATGCGCGAGGCCGTGCCCCAGCTGGCGATCGGCGTTGTGTGGGTGTGTCTGCTGCTGGGCGGGCTGGTCGTCACGGCACCTCCGCTGGCGGGCGCCGTGCTGCTGGCGCTGCCGCTGCTGGTGGTCGGCTGCCGCTGGTACTTCCGGCGGGCGCCGGCCGCCTACCGCTCGGAGGCCGCCGGGTACGCGGCCGTCGCCGCCACCCTCGCCGAGACCGTGGACGCCGGGCGCACTGTCGAGGCGCACCGCCTCGGCACCGACCGGGTTCAGCTGTCGGACCGGCGGATAAGGGAGTGGACGGCCTGGGAGCGCTACACGCTCTGGCTGCGGTCGGTGCTCTTCCCGGTCATCAGCATCACGCACGTGACGGTGCTCGCCTCGGTCCTCATGGTCGGCGGGGTCTTCGTGCTCCAGGGCTGGATCGGGGTCGGCCAGCTGACGACGGGTGCGTTGATCGCGCAGATGCTCGTCGACCCGGTGGGCCTGATCCTGCGCTGGTACGACGAGCTGCAGGTCGCCCAGGTGTCGCTGGCCCGGCTGGTCGGCGTCCGGGACGTCGAGCCGGACGCCGGTGACGACCGGCTCGCTCCCGACGGGCGCGACGTGCACGCCGACGGGGTGCACTTCGGCTACCTCGAGGGCGTGGACGTGCTGCGCAAGGTGTCCCTGGAGGTCGCCCCCGGCACCCGGCTGGCGCTGGTGGGCCCCTCTGGTGCCGGCAAGTCCACACTGGGACGGCTGCTCGCCGGGATCTACGCGCCCCGGAACGGCCGGATCACCCTCGGCGGTGCGGAACTGTCCCGCATGACCGCGGAACGCGTCCGCTCCCATGTGGCCCTCGTCAACCAGGAGCACCACGTCTTCGTGGGCTCCCTGCGCGACAACCTCCTGCTCGCCCTTCCCCACTCCCGGCTTCGTTCCAGCGAGGGGACCTCGGCCGACGCCGTCGACGCCGAGCTGTGGGCGGCGCTCGGGGCGGTCGACGCGGACGGGTGGGCGCGTGCGCTGGACGACGGCCTGGACACCGAGGTCGGTTCGGGCGGACTGGCGCTCACGCCGGCCCAGGCCCAGCAGATCGCGCTGGCCCGGCTGGTGCTGGCCGACCCGCACACACTGGTCCTGGACGAGGCGACCTCCCTGCTCGACCCGCGCGCGGCACGTCACCTGGAACGGTCCCTGGCCCGCGTCCTCGACGGGCGCACGGTCGTCGCCATCGCCCACCGGCTGCACACCGCCCACGACGCGGACGTGATCGCCGTCGTCGAGGACGGTCGGATCAGCGAGCTGGGCAGCCACAACGAGCTGGTCGCGGCCGACGGGGCGTACGCAGCGCTGTGGCGCTCGTGGCATGGGTGAGGGATTCGTGCTGCCGCCAGGCCACGGCACTACAGGAGTCGGCCCCGGGCCGGGCCCTGTGACTGCGGTGGATCGCCCGAGGCCGGCACCACGTGGCCACAGTGGTCGTCCCGAGCGACGCCCCGTGGCCACGGTGGTCCGCCCCAGGTCATGGCCTGTGCCTGTGGCGGACCGCACCGAGCCGGGGCCCGTGCCGTTGCGCTCGGGCGAAGAGGGGTGGAAGGCTGGATAACAGCGCAGGCTCGGGGAGCGCCCGCGAACCCCGCGGGACCGCGTCGGGCGCAGCCTGTGTCCCCCGTACGGGCGGCCCGAGGCCGACCGTGGTGGGAATGCCCCCGTCTTCACCACCTGGAGGTACCTGTGAACAGCGCCGACGGATGGGGGGACGACGTCTACCAGCCCGACGGGTCCGAGCAAAGGGAGGACACGGGGCTGCTCGACGTGGAGGACACCCTGGAGAACGACGGTGTCAGCGACCCCCTCGACCGGGGCTGGTCCCCTCCGGAGAGGCCGTGGGCGGTGGAGCGCGCGGATGTGACGGCGGCCGAGCGCCAGCGGGGGGAGACGCTGGACCAGCGGCTCGGCGAGGAACTGCCCGATCCGGCCGTACCCGACGGTGACGGCATCGGCGACCGCGACACCGACGGCGAACTCCTGGACAACGAGGTCGGCGCCGTCCGCTCCGGCCGCCTCGTGGCCCCCGACGAGGGAGTGCACGAGGACGAGGAGAGCGCGCTGATCGCCTCGGACGTCGGAATCGACGGCGCGGCCGCCTCCGCCGAGGAGGCCGCGATGCACATCGTCGACGAGGACACCCTCTCCGGCTGACCCGCGCCCCACCTGCCCGATGCCCTCAGCACCGCCGTACCAGGAGCAGCCATGCAGCAGGACAAGCACCCCGACTACCACCCTGTCGTCTTCCGCGACCGCGCTGCCGGCTACGCGTTCCTGACCCGCTCCACCGCGACCAGCGACCAGACGATCGAGTGGGACGACGGCGAGACCTACCCGGTGGTGGAGGTGGAGATCTCCTCCGAGAGCCACCCGTTCTACACCGGCAAGGCCCGCACGGTGGACACGGAGGGCCGCATCGCCCGCTTCGAACGGCGGTACGGCGAGAGCTCGCAGCAGAGTTCCGACTGAGGCAGAGGCGAAGGCCGGCCGGCCGACACCCGACCCGGCCGGGACGGCGCCGTGCCTCAGATGAAGTTGAGCGCGGCCGCGCCGCCCACTCCCCCGAGCAGCATGAACGCCGGCATCAGCACCTTGAGCTCCACCCAGCTGCCTGCGCGGAACCGCATGCCCTTCGGCGGCCCGACCGGGTACCACCGCTTGCGGCCCACCGGAATCGGCCACAGTATCGGGCAGCCCGAGACGGTGAGCGCGTCCCCGATGTCGTGCACCAGTGCGCCGAGCACGATCGGCAGGCCCAGCCACAGGTACTCCTGGCCCGGCGCCGTGAACAGCCAGTCCGCGCCGTTGCCCGGCTTGTCCAGCACGCCGGCGAGGATCCACGCGCTCGTCGCGGCCAGCAGCCACACCAGGACGTCGCTGCTGGAACCCCGGGCCGCCCGCCACAGCAACCCCTCGATGGCCAGCACCATGTGCACGAAGAGGATCGCCAGCACCGCCCAGCGTCCGCCGGTGATCGCCAGGACCGAGGTGCCCGCGCCGATCAGGACCGCCCACAGCCAGGTGTGGGTGAGCGTGCGGTGGCCACCGGAGCGACGTGGATCGCCCTGCTTCCTGGTGGCCTTGTAGACGGCGTAGGAGAGCTTGTCGACGATCTCGCACACCCAACGCGAGATCGGCCCGAAGGCGCGTGAGATGGTGGCGGCCTTGTGGTCGAGGTCGGGGGCGAGCGCGGCGCCGGCGCAGATCAGTGCGCCGCACAACAGGACCGGCCAGGGCATCGGGCGTCCGGCCGCGGCGGCGGCCGCACCGACACCGAGCCAGGCTGCGGCCCCCGAAAGAGAGTGTGCTGGTCCCATCATCGCCGTAGCCCGCCCCGTTCCTTGTGTGCCGCTGTCCAGTTGGCCTGGTGTGCCGACGTCGTGTCGGCGACACAGCGTAGCGTTCGCGATCTTCGTGCGGGCATCCGATTCCCTGATCGGGCGAGAGGCCAGGCAAGATGGGGGCGTGACCCTCATCGATCAGCTGCCGCAGACCGCCGACCCCGACGCCCTCTACGAAGCCTTCGAGTCGTGGGCCCAGGAGCGCGGTCTCACGCTCTACCCCCACCAGGAGGAGGCGCTGATCGAGGTGGTCTCCGGCGCGAACGTGATCGTGTCGACCCCCACCGGCTCCGGTAAGAGCATGATCGCCGCGGGCGCTCACTTCGCCGCGCTGGCCCGGGACGAGGTCACCTTCTACACGGCTCCGATCAAAGCACTCGTCTCGGAGAAGTTCTTCGAACTGTGCAAGCTGTTCGGCACCGAGAACGTCGGCATGCTCACCGGTGACGCGTCGGTCAACGCCGACGCCCCGGTCATCTGCTGCACTGCCGAGGTACTCGCGTCGATAGCGCTGCGTGACGGCAAAGATGCGGACATCGGCCAGGTCGTCATGGACGAGTTCCACTTCTACGCGGAGCCGGACCGCGGCTGGGCGTGGCAGATCCCTCTGCTCGAGCTGCCGCAGGCGCAGTTCATCCTCATGTCGGCCACGCTCGGCGACGTCTCGATGTTCGAGAAGGACCTCACCCGGCGCACCGGCCGCCCGACCGCGGTGGTCCGCTCGGCGACCCGTCCTGTGCCGCTCTCCTACGCCTACCGGCGCACCCCGCTGACGGAGACGCTGACCGAACTGCTGGAGACCAAGCAGGCTCCCGTCTACATCGTGCACTTCACTCAGGCCCAGGCCGTGGAGCGTGCGCAGGCACTGATGAGCATCAACATGTGCTCGCGCGAGGAGAAGGAGCAGATCGCCGAGCTGATCGGCAACTTCCGCTTCACCACCAAGTTCGGGCGCAATCTCTCCCGATACGTCCGGCACGGCATCGGCGTGCATCACGCCGGCATGCTGCCCAAGTACCGCCGCCTGGTGGAGAAGCTGGCACAGGCCGGTCTGCTGAAGGTCATCTGCGGCACCGACACCCTCGGCGTCGGTGTCAACGTGCCCATTCGGACTGTGCTGTTCACGGCTCTGACGAAGTACGACGGCAGCCGCGTGCGCACGCTGCGCGCGCGTGAGTTCCACCAGATCGCGGGGCGTGCGGGGCGTGCCGGCTTCGACACGGCGGGCTTTGTCGTCGCCCAGGCTCCGGAGCACGTGATCGAGAACGAGAAGGCGCTGGCCAAGGCGGGCGATGATCCCAAGAAGCGCCGGAAGGTCGTCCGCAAGAAGGCGCCCGAGGGCTTCGTCGCCTGGAGCGAGGACACCTTCGACAAACTCATCGCCTCCGAGCCGGAGCCGCTGACGTCCCGCTTCCGGGTGACGCACACGATGCTGCTGTCGGTGATCGCCCGGCCGGGCAACGCGTTCAAGGCGATGCGGCACCTCCTGGAGGACAACCACGAGCCGCGCAAGCAGCAGGTGCGGCACATCCGGCGCGCGATCGCCATCTACCGCTCGCTGCTGGACGGCGGCATCGTCGAGAAACTGGACGAGCCGGACGCCGAGGGGCGCATCGTCCGGCTCACCGTGGATCTGCAGCAGGACTTCGCGCTGAACCAGCCGCTGTCGACCTTCGCCCTGGCATCCTTCGAGCTGCTGGACCCCGAATCGCCCTCGTACGCCCTGGACATGGTGTCCGTCGTCGAGTCGACGCTCGACGACCCCCGGCAGATCCTCGTCGCCCAGCAGAACAAGGCGCGGGGCGAGGCCGTCGCCGCCATGAAGGCGGACGGCGTCGAGTACGAGGAGCGCATGGAGCGCCTCCAGGACATCACCTACCCCAAGCCCCTGGAGGAGCTGCTCTTCCACGCGTACAACACGTACCGCAAGAGCCACCCGTGGGTCGGCGACCATCCGCTGTCGCCGAAGTCCGTCATCCGGGACATGTACGAACGGGCGCTGTCCTTCACGGAGTTGGTCTCCCACTACGAGCTGGCCCGTACCGAGGGCATCGTGCTGCGCTACCTGGCCAGCGCCTACAAGACCCTCGAGCACACCATCCCGGACGATCTCAAGTCCGAGGACCTGCAGGATCTGATCGAGTGGCTCGGCGAGATGGTGCGTCAGGTCGACTCCAGCCTGCTGGACGAATGGGAGCAGCTCGCCAACCCGGAGGAGATGACCGCCGAGGAGGCGCAGGAGAAGGCCGACCAGGTCAAGCCGGTCACCTCGAACGCGCGCGCCTTCCGCGTCCTCGTCCGCAACGCCATGTTCCGCCGTGTCGAGCTCGCCGCCCTCGACCAGGTCGAGGAGCTGGGCGAGATGGACGCCGAGTCCGGATGGGACGCCGATGCCTGGGGCGAGGCGATGGACAAGTACTGGGACGAGTACGACAGCCTGGGCACCGGCCCGGACGCCCGGGGTCCCAAGCTGCTGCTGATCGAGGAGGAGCCGGAGAACGGGCTGTGGCGCGTCCGGCAGATCTTCGACGACCCGAACAGCGATCACGACTGGGGCATCAGCGCCGAGATCGACCTCACGGCCTCCGACACCGAGGGCCGTGCCGTGGTCCGCATCACCGACGTCGGACAGCTGTGAGCACAGGAGAAGGACATCCATGACAAACCCGGCCGAGAGGCTCGTCGATCTACTCGACCTGGAGCAGATCGAGGTCAACATCTTCCGTGGCCGCAGCCCCCACGAGTCCCTGCAGCGTGTCTTCGGCGGGCAGGTGGCCGGCCAGGCGCTGGTCGCCGCCGGGCGCACCACGGAGGGCGACCGCCCGGTGCACTCGCTGCACGCGTATTTCCTGCGTCCGGGCCGGCCGGGCGTGCCGATCGTGTACCAGGTCGAACGGGTCAGGGACGGGCGGTCGTTCACGACTCGCCGGGTCACCGCCGTACAGCAGGGCCGCACGATCTTCAATCTCACCGCCTCCTTTCACAAGCCTGAGGTTGGGAGCTTCGAGCACCAGCTGCCGCCGGCGCGTGAGGTGCCGGACCCGGAGTCCCTGCCGTCGGTCGCGGACGAGGTCCGGGAGCATCTGGGCGCGCTGCCCGAGCAGTTGGAGCGGATGGCGCGCCGTCAGCCCTTCGACATCCGGTATGTGGACCGGCTGCGCTGGACGCCCGAGGACGTCAAGGGCGCCGAGCCGCGCAGTGCGGTGTGGATGCGCGCGGTCGGACCGCTCGGCGACGACCCGCTGGTGCACACCTGCGCGTTGACGTACGCCAGCGACATGACCCTGCTGGACGCGGTCCGCATCCCGGTCGAACCGCTGTGGGGGCCGCGGGGGTTCGACATGGCGTCGCTGGACCACGCGATGTGGTTCCACCGGCCGTTCCGCGCGGACGAGTGGTTCCTGTACGACCAGGAGTCCCCGATCGCGACGGGCGGGCGAGGGCTTGCGCGCGGGCGGATCTACGACCTTCAGGGGCGGCTGCTGGTGTCCGTCGTCCAAGAGGGGCTTTTCAGGGCGCTGTAGGGAAGGTCAGGCCGTCCCGGGCATGGGCCGTTCAGGGCGCTGTGAGTCAGGTGCTTCTGCGGCGCAGCCAGCCCAGCAGGCGGTGGGTTCGCTCCGGCTCGGACGGGTGTGCAGCGTGCTGTGGTGCCGGCGGCGCCTGCCGGGGTGCGGGGCGGGGCGCAGGCCGGTGCTCGCGCGCCTCTTCCAGGGCTTGTGCCAGGTCCGCCCGCAGCCAGCCGATCTCGTCCGCGTCACCCGCCGTCATGATCCTCTCGGTGAGCTGCGCGGTCGGTGAACCGGGGGCACCATGGTTCGGTGGCCCCGGTCGGAACCGGTTGAGGTGGGCGCGCTCGTAGGGGTCCTTGGCGATGTCCGCGATCTGGACGGGATCAAGCAGGGCGGCCAGGGCCCCGGCGCGCTGCCACGGGTCCTCGGCCTGGCCCAGCAGGAAGCCCAGATGCCGTCCCCGCCAGTTGCGGGGGCGGAGGTCCAGTCCGGTGTCCAACTGCTCCCGCAGCCCTTCGGGCATACGCCCCTTCACCAGGCGGGCGTTCTTCTCGTCGGCCGCGAACTGCCGGATTTCGTCGGCCAGATACAGCCATACGAGTGCCCGATAGCGGTTCAGGTAGAAGTAGACGGGCACCACCAGGCCCAGACGGGCAAGGCGGGTGAACCTTTCCTTCGTCACCTCCATGATGTCCGCGGCTTCGCCGGTACCCACGGCCCGCACGCTCTCATGGAGCGACTGGGGAAACCCGTCCTCCGCGCGCAGCCGGTCGATCTCGGCGGGCGCCACGCGACGCCCTCCCCCGCCTTCGTCGGGCACGGTGCGGATGCGACCCAGGTGCACGGCCAGATCGAACTCGCGCCGCTTGAGGCCCAGTTCGCGAGCCGCGCGGCTCGGCGTATACGTCACGCGGTCCGGTGTCGTGATGGTGTTGCCTGACATGGTCCGTCTCCCCCGTGGAGTCATCTGCTCACGCTGTGTGCGCTCGCCGTGACACAAACCGTAGCCGGTCGCGCAGATCTCGTGACCGGCCTGTGGATAACTCCACGAGGGTCGAAGAACCTGCAGGTCAGGGGTCTAGCCGGGTGCGCTCGGGCTGTCGGGCGTCCACGCCGAGGTGCTCGCCGACCCGGTTGACGAGCAGCGTCATCTCGTAGGCGATCTGACCGATGTCGGCCTCCGCGGCGCTGAGCACGCACAGGCAGCTGCCGCTGCCCGCCGCCGTGACGAAGAGCACCGCATCATCGAACTCCACCATCGTCTGGCGCACCTGTCCGGCGCCGAAGTGACGTCCCGATCCCTTGGCCAGGCTGTGCAGTCCGGACGCGACGGCGGCGAGATGCTCGGCGTCCTCGCGTCGTAGCCCGGTACTCGCTCCCGTCACCAGCCCGTCGTTGGACAGGACCAGGGCGTGCCGCACATGTTCGACACGCTCGGTCAGATCGTCCAGTAGCCAGCCGAGTCCCTGGTTGTGCGCCATGATTCGGTCTCCCCGTGTGATGACTCCCCCTGGCCGGAGGATCTCTCCGCCAGCCTTCCCCACGACCGGCGCGCGGGCAAGGAACATGGGGCCATGGCAGAGAAGATGACCGACAAGGAATGGCGGGAGTTCGTCTCGCACGGTACCCGCACCGGCAAGCTGTCGACGGTCCGGGCCGACGGGAGCCCGCATGTGACGCCGATCTGGTTCCTGCTCGACGGAGACGAGGTGGTGTTCAACACGGGCAAGGGAAGTGTGAAGGGGCGCAATCTGGGGCGGGACGGCCGGGTCGCCCTCTGCGTGGACGACGACCGGCCGCCGTTCGACTACGTGGTGCTGCAGGGCCGTGCCCGTATTTCTGAGGACCTCGACGAGCTCCGGCTCTGGGCCACGCGTATCGGTGCGCGGTACATGGGTGAGGAGCGTGCCGAGGAGTTCGGTGCCCGCAACGGTGTGCCGGGCGAACTCCTCGTCCGCGTCACGATCGACAAGGTCGTGGCGCAGAAGGCCGTGGCCGGCTGAAGCCCCCTCAGGCAAGACGGTCATCCCACGGAGTCGAGCAGCCGGGCGGTGTGCATCCGTCCGGCGTACTCGACGAGTCGGATCAGGACCTCCTTTCCCGAGTCGCGATCGCGGGCGTCGCAGAGCACGACGGGCGTGCCCTGGTCGAGGTCGAGGGCGCGGGAGACATCCTGGGCGCCGTAGGTCCGGGCCCCCGGGAAGCAGTTGACGGCCACCACGAACGGGATGTGCCGGTGCTCGAAGTAGTCCACCGCCGGGAAGCAGTCCTCGAGGCGACGGGTGTCGGCCAGCACCACAGCTCCGAGGGCCCCCTGCGACAGCTCGTCCCACAGGAACCAGAAGCGGTCCTGGCCGGGCGTGCCGAACAGGTAGAGGGAGAGGCCGGACCGGATCGTGATGCGGCCGAAGTCCATGGCGACGGTCGTCGTGACCTTCTGGTCCACGCCGTCGGTGTCGTCCACCAACTGGCCCGCTTCGCTGAGCAGTTCCTCGGTGCGCAGCGGCCTGATCTCGCTGACCGCACCCACCAGGGTGGTCTTGCCCACGCCGAATCCGCCGGCGACCAGTATCTTCAGCGCCAGGGCGGCCGTCTCGCCACCTGTGGCGTCCAAGGCCTCAGAGACCATCGATCACTTCTCTCGGGAGTGCCGGCAGGGATGGACGTCGGTACGTGCGTGCCGTGACCCGGCACGTCGTCCGCGCACGGCTTCGGTGCATGGGCGCGAAGTCAGCATGAGGTGGTCCGGGTCCAGGGCGTTCTGAGCGTTCATCTACAGCGCCCGCAGTCCTTCGATGACCTCGCGCAGAATCCGTTCGTCGGGCAGCTGCGCGGGCGGCACCGGACGGCTGACCGTGACGCAGCCGAGCTCCAGGAGGTCGCCGAGGAGGACCCGGACGACGCCGACGGGGAGGTCGGCGTCCGCGGCCAGCTCGGCGACCGACTGGGTTTCCGTGCGGCACAGCTCGATCAGGGTGCGGTGCTCCGGCCCGAGCGCGATGTCGTCGTCGACGTCCGGAGCGCCCGGGTCGAGTGTGACCAGGGCGATCAGGTCGAACCGCACCCCGGTGGGGCCGGGCTTGGTGCGGCCTCCCGTCATGGCGTACGGGCGGACCAGCGGGCCGGCCTCGCTGTCGTACCACTGGCTGCCCTGCTGGTGCGGGGTGCCCTGGATGTCCTCGGTCATGGCTGTGGACCGCCTTCTCGCCTCATCCGGCGGCGGGCGGCCGCGCGCCGACGCGCGGCGCCGTGTAGAGATGCTCACCGACGCGCTTGACCAGCCGTGCCATCTCGTACGCCACCAGGCCGATGTCGGCGGTCACTGCGGTGAGGACGGCGAGGCAGGAGCCGTCGCCGGCCGCGGCCACGAACAGGAAGGCGTCGTCCATCTCCACCATGGTCTGGCGCACACCGCCGGCGCCGAAGTGCCGGCCCGCCCCCTTGGCCAGGCTGTGGAATCCGGAGGCGACCGCGGCGAGGTGTTCCGCGTCCTCGCGGCGGAGGTCGGTGGAGGCGCCCACCGCGAGCCCGTCGTTGGAGAGCACCACGGCATGCCGTACTTCGTGCACACGCAGTACCAAGTCGTCCAGCAGCCAGTCGAGTTCGCCGGACCTCCCCCACTCTCGGCTTCGCTCGAGCGGGGGGACCCCCCCGGCGGCTCTCATGCTCGGGTCCTGGATCATGCGGGGTCTCCTTCACTGCTGTCGCTGCCGCCTGCGGGATCCGGTGCGGCACCGCGGCCGGGTTGCCGGCCGCCACCGCGCGCCCATCCGTCGCGATAGGCCGCCATCCGGTCCCGTACGAGTTCGGGGGTACGCCGGTCGTCGTTCCGGGGGTCGGACGGCTGCGCCGTGTCCTCGGGACGCCGGTCGCGCAGTTGGGGTGCGAGGTTCGCCTGCCGTACGCGGCGTGGGAGGTCTTCGGAGCCTTCGGAGTTGTCCGTGGGCCGGTGCAGGCGCAGGGTGGCCACTCCGGGGGGCGGGGTTTCGGAGCCGGTCTCCGTCGCCGCCGGGACCGGAGCCACGAGGGCGGGCCGGTCGGCCTTCTGGGGGACGGCCTCCTGATGGCGGGGGCCGCCGGGCACGCGCGCGTACTCGGGTTCCGTTTCCACCGCCTTGTCGGGGGAACGTTCCGGCGCACCGCTGTGCAGCAGGGCCGTGGGCAGCAGGACGACCGCCGTGGTGCCGCCGTAGGGCGAGGTGCGCAGGTGCACCTTGATGTCGTGCCGTGCCGCGAGTCTGCTGACCACGAACAGACCGAGCCGGTCGCTGTCGAACAGGTCCAGGGCCTCGGACTGGGCGATACGGCGGTTCGCCTCGGCGAGGGTTTCCTTGCCCATGCCCAGGCCGCGGTCCTCGACCTCGACGGCGTAGCCGTTGCCGACGGGCTCTCCGGTGATGCGCACGCGCGTGTGCGGGGGCGAGAACTGGGCGGCGTTCTCCACGATCTCGGCGAGGAGGTGCGTGAGGTCGGCGACGGCGGCGCCGATGACGGAGGCCTCGGGGAGCTGTCGTACCTCCACGCGCGCGTAGTCCTCGACTTCGGAGACGGCCGCGCGGACGACGTTCGTGAGGGGCACCGGCATGCGCCAGGCCCGGCCGGGTGCCGCGCCGGAGAGGATGATCAGGCTTTCCGCGTGGCGCCGCATGCGGGTGGTGAGGTGGTCGAGCCGGAACAGGTCGCTGAGTTCGTTCGGGTCCTCGGAGCGGCGTTCCATGCTGTCGAGGAGGCTCAGCTGGCGGTGGACGAGGACCTGGCTGCGGCGGGCGAGGTTGACGAAGACCCCCGAGATGCCGCTGGCGAGTTCGGCACGCTCCACGGCGGCGCGCAGCGCGGCTCGGTGCACACTGCCGAGAGCCTCGGCGACCTGGCCGGTCTCGTCCTCCGCGGGCGGGCCGGGCGGTGCCTCGGCCCGCACGTCGATCTCCTCGCCCGCGCGCAGCTTCCGCATGGCTTCGGGGAGTTTGCGGCGGGCTATCTCCAGGGCGCTGTTGCGCAGACTCACCAGCTCGACGACGAGGGCACGTCCGATGCGTACGGAGATCACCAGGGACGCGGCGACGGCGACGAGTCCGAGGAGTACGGCGGCGCCTGCGGGGGTGAGCAGTCCGCGGGTGAACGGGTCGGCCCGGTCCGCGACACCGCGGGCGGCGTCCTGTTCGATCGTGCGCATGCCGCCCTGCACCCGTGCGTGTGCCCGCTCCCAGTCGGCTTCGGGTGCGGCCTCGATCGCCCGGGCGCCCGGGCCGACGGTCAGGACCTCGTCCTCGAGGGTGCCGAGGGCGGCGTAGTCACCGCCGTCGGCGAGGTTCCGCCAGGCGGCGCGTTCGTCACCGCGCAGGTCGGCGACGGCGGACTGGGTCAGGGCGCGGCGGGTGTCGACGGCGCCGGTGAACAGCCGCAGCCGCTCGCCGCCCAGACCACCCTCGAGACGCGCGCTGGTGATCAGCACGTCCTCCTGGGCCAGGGCCTCGCCCGCGCGGGAGAATTCGAGCAGTACGCGCGCGTCGGAGCCGAGTTCGGCGTCCTGGATGCCGGTGAGCGCGCCGCCCACGCCGAGGGCCGTGGAGATGGTCTTGGTGTAGCGGTCGTACGTCTCGTCCCATCCGGCGCGGCGGTCGAGCACCGCGGTCCGCAGCGGGTGCAGTTGCTCGGCTCCGGTGACGAAGGCGTCGAGGCGCTGGGCCACTCCCGCGGGCAACTCCTGGCCGTCCGCGACGGTGCTGCGGTCGCCGAGCCGCAGTTCCGCCACTGCCCGGTCCGTGCGCTGCGCGAGCTGCTTGAGGTCGCCGCCCTGTCCGGCGGAGGGGTCGGTCGCATGGCGTACGGCGGCGGCACGCTCGGCCTGGAGTGCGGCCACCGCGGCCGCGACGGGGGCCCGTACCTCGGAGTCCACGCGCTGCAACTGCCGCAGCCGGGAGACGTCCTGGACGGTGGTGACGGTCGCGTACGCCCACAGGGCCAGCAGTGACACGACGGGCACCATCAACAGGCAGACGATCTTGGCGCGGACGGTGCGCGGTCGGATGCGCCAGTGGTCCGCGCGCGGGGACCCGCCCTCCGGCGCCGCATCGGTGGCCTCGTCCGGGCCCTCGTCCGCCGGTGGTCCGGCGTGCGCGCGGCGGCCGCGTACGGGGGGTGCGGACGGCGTCTGGGCGCCTGACGTGGGCGTCCTACGGGGTGTACGCATGGCCTCCTCGCTCGGAAGGGTTCGGGGACGTGCCGGTGCGCATGCGCCGTCAGCGGGCGACGCTCTCGACGGGCCGCTGGGCCGACGCGGATGCCTCGCGCTCCCCCGCCGTCGGCGACAGCGCCACGAAGGCCGAGGTCAGGAAGAGGTAGGACCCGAGGCCGACGGCGAGGGGGAAGACGAACTGCATCGCCGTGGCCCCGGGCAGGACCTCGCCGGAGGGGGTGACCTGCACGCGTACCGCGAACATCCCGGTGTAGTGCATGCTGCTCACCGCCGCTCCCATGACGAGGGAGGCGACGGTGACCGCGACGGGCGACTTGATGTTGAGGGCCGCCCACAGGGCCGCTGTCGCCGCGACGACGGCGATCACGACGGAGAGGGCGACGAGCATCGGGTCGTACGTCACGTCACCGTGCAGTCGGACCGCCGCCATGCCCAGGTAGTGCATGCTCGCGACCCCCAGCCCGGTGGTGAGACCGCCGAGGAGCAGGGCACGGGTCCGGTCGCGGCCGTAGCCGACCGCGAAGACGCCGGCGCTGACCACGATCATGGCCACGAGAAGGCTGAGGACGGTCAGCGGTACGTCGTAGCGGATCTCGGTGCCGCTGACGCTGAAGCCGAGCATGGCCACGAAGTGCATGGTCCAGATGCCCGTGCCGATGGCCGAGGCGGCCGTGACGAGCCAGTTGCGGCGTGAACGCCCCGTGGCGCCGAGCGCGCGGACGGTGCAGCGGAGCCCGAGTGCGGCGCCTATGCAGGCCATCGCGTACGACAGCACGGGGGTCAGCCAGCCGAAGGCGGCGTGGTCCAGGTGTCCCATGACCCCGGGACGCTAGTCGGGGCACGGGCGCACAAAGGGGGCGCATTTCGAAAGCTGTTGGAATATGACGCAGAAATGTACCTGAACGATCGCATCCAGCTCGAACATGTGCGCCGACGTGTCATCCGTGACGGTGAGGGATCATGCGGAACATGAACGACGACCGTATGCACGTCCAGGAGTTCTTCGCCGCCCGCGCAGCCGACTGGGACAGCCGGTTCCCCGACGACGGCCCCGCCTACGCGGCGGCGGTGGCCGAGCTCGGTCTTCACGAGGGCGATCGGGTCCTCGACGCCGGCTGCGGCACCGGACGTGCCCTGCCGCCCCTGCGGGCGGCCGTGGGGCCCTCCGGAGCGGTCCTCGGCGCCGATCTGACACCCGCCATGCTCGAAGCCGCCGTACGGGCCGGACGGGACCGCGACGGGTGGCTGCTGCTCGCGGACGTGGCGGCGCTGCCGTTGCGCGCCGGGTCGCTCGACGCGGTGTTCGCGGCGGGCCTGATCGCCCACCTGCCCGACCCGGCCGAGAATCTGCGGGAGCTGGCGCGTGTGGTGCGCCCCGGCGGCAGACTGGCGCTCTTCCACCCGATCGGACGGGAGGCGCTCGCTGCCCGCCAAGGCCGGCAGATCACCCCGGACGACCTCCGCGCGGAGCCCAACCTGCGTGCGCTGCTGACCCGTTCGGGGTGGCGCATGACGTCGTACGTCGACGAGGATGCCCGCTTCCTGGCCCTGGCCGTCCGCGAGAGCTGACCCGTGCTCGAACGGACCGGTCCGGCCGCTCACCGCGCCGGCCCTCTTCTGTCGCCGAAGCTCCAACCCTACGTTGAGGAGCGGCTGATGAACGATCGGCGACGCCATGGAGGGGGAAGGTGGTCACAGTGTTCGACAGAGTCCGCAAGTCCTGGGCAGGATTCCGCGAGGCCTTGCGATCGGAGCGGGACTCCGGCGAGGACAAACGTACACACAACCTGTTCGAGGCGGCCGCCGCATACGTGTCGGCGTGCGCGGAGGACGACCAGGAGCGGATCGACGAGGCTGCGGGCTGGGTGTCGCCGGAGGCGCTGTCGTTCGGGGTGAACGAGCTGGCGTGCCGGGCCGTCATCGCGCTGGCGCGGGAGCGCGACGAGTCGCCGCGGACCGTCGCCCGTGCGCTCCTGGGACTGCCGACGGCCTGACGTACCCGCCCAGGGCGGGCGATTCCGCCCCGGCCGGCCGGATAACCCCAGCTCCGGATGGTCCGCGGAGTCGTGACAAGCTCGTCCCGGTCGCACTAGGGTGCGCGCCGTTGGACGAACTCCTGGGGAGGCTGGGATGGCCGGGACGGACGAGACCGCCGTCGCCGCCGCGGACGATGCGCTCTATGTGCTCACGGCGGTGCTGCTGACGCCGGCGCAGTTCCCGAGCGTGCTGGGCGACGACTACCCGGAGGCCTGCGCGGCGCTCGGTCTCGCGCCGCTCGCCGACGGGTACGGCCTGGTGCTCGGACAGGACGGCGACGGCGCACGGTGGACGGTCGTCACCGACGACGTGTCGCTGGTCGCCGTCGCCATCGCCTCCTGGGACTGCGGCATGGAGTACGACCTGTCGCCCGACGAGCGGTCCGTCGTCGCGGCCCTGCCCGGCTGGCCCCTGGCGGTCGCCGTTGCGGCGCCCGGCGTGCCCGAGCCGCACGATCCCGACCCCGACCCCGCGGACGGTCCCCCGCTGTGTCCCCCCGACACCAGCAACTGGGGGCCGGCCCAGCGACGGCTCGGCGCCGACGAGATCGCCCTCCAGTGGGCGGTGTGGCGCGAGCAGATCGACGACGCCGAGTTCGTGACACCGGACGGTTCCGCCGGGGCCGCGGAGGGCGGGGACGGCAAGGACGCGAGCCCGGGGCGCACCGGCATCCGACGCGTACTCGCCGAGGCGCGCGCGTACGTGGACGCCCCCCCGCCGCTCGGCCGCGTCCGCTCGTCCTTCGCCCCGGGAGACGCACGGACGCTGCGGGCCGACGGTCCCGGTTGGTCGCTGGTGGCCAGGACCGACGACATCGCGTTCGTGCTGCTCGACGAGGTGCCCGGCGAGGTCCTGCCGGTGGGCCGGGGACCGGAACTGCCGGGTCTGCTGGAGGCGCTCGACAAGATGGCCGTACGGCCCAGTTGATCCGGGACTCCCCTCGTAGGGCTACACACCCCTCGCCTGTCAGGGACATCCATACGGAGACGGCGTCATATGTGGTGCCAGTCCATGGAAGACGCGGAGGGGGAGCCGCACGATAGGGCAGCCCGCGGCTCTGCTCCCCTACCGCTCCCCGGCATGCTCTGGAGGCCCCGATGCGTCCTTCCCGTGGTGTTCCCTCGGTTGCCGCCGCCCTTGCGGCAGCGATCGTGGCAGCGGCTCTCAGCGCGCCGACACCCGCCGCTGCCGCAGGCGTCGGCGACAGCCACTGCGAACGACAGGAACGTGTGCACGTGCCGGGCGCGGAGTTCCAGCGAACCGCCTGTCTGGCCGACCTGACCACCACGGGACTGGCCGGCACCCCCTACACCGACCTGGCCGACCAGGCGGGCCTGACCGCCCGGGCCACCCGAACGCCTTCCGGCGTGCCCGGGGTGCAGGTCGACGGCTACTTCCCGGACTCCTCGCATTTCAACGCCACGCACGGCTGGCGGCACGACGCGCAGTTCGTGATCCGCCTGCCGGACCGCTGGAACGGCGGTCTCGTCGTCACGGGGGCGCCCGGCACCCGCAGACAGTACGCGACCGACAAGGCGATCTCCGATCAGGTGCTGGCCCAGGGATACGCATACGCCGCGACCGACAAGGGCAACAACGGGACCGACTTCTACCGCGACGGCACCCGGCCCGGCGACGCGGTCGCCGAGTGGAACGCGCGCACGACCCAGCTCACGCGCGCGGCACGGAAGGCCGTCGCCCAGCGGTACGGGCACGCCCCGCGCCGCACATACATGACCGGCATCTCCAACGGCGGCTATCTCACGCGCTGGCAGTTGGAGAACCATCCGGAGCTGTATGACGGCGGTGTGGACTGGGAAGGTGCGCTGTGGACGGCGGACGGCCCCAATCTGCTCACCTCCCTGCCCACGGCGGTGGCGCGGGTCCTCGGTTCGGCGTCGGAAGAGGAGCTGTACTCGGTGGGCTTCGCGCGCGGCTCGGAGTTTCTGTGGCCGTACCACGAGAAGGCCTACTGGGGTGTCACGCAGAAGACGTATCGGGCGGAGTTCGACCCGGCATACGATCCCGGCTGCCCCGGACCGTCCGCCGGCGCGACGACCGAGGAGATCCTGGCGCCCTGTGCATCCGACGCGGCCTACGACTACGCCTCGCGTCCCGCGTCCGTCCATCGCGCGGTGGCCCGGGTGGCGCTGACCGGACGCATCGGGAGGCCGCTGATCACACTGCACGGGGACCTGGACGCGCTGCTGCCCAAGGCGGCCGACTCCGACGTGTACGAGGGCATGGTCGACGCCCGCGGGCGGGGTCCGCTGCACTGGTACTACACCGTCGGGGGTGGAACCCATGTCGACGGGCTGTACGACACCTACCCGGACCGGCTGCGGCCGATCCTGCCCTGCTATCGGTCTGCCTTCGACGCGCTCGTCGCCTGGGTCGAACAGGGCACCCGTCCGCCCGCGGACCGGACCGTCGCCCGGCCCACGGACGGTGACGTGGTCGACTCGTGTGCACTGGACGGCACCGGTCCGGGGCGGTAGCGCGTCAGCGGCCGAGCTCCTTGCGTCCGACACGACGCAGCCTGCGTCGCTGCGAGGGGTCCAGCGCGAGGTACGCGGCGGCCGGGACTCCCAGCACGATCAGCAGCGCGGCCCACCAGGGAAGCCAGATCAGCAGGATGAGCCCGGCCGCCACACCTCCTGCGGCGATCTTTGCGTTCTTCGACATATGTGTCGCCTCCTTCGCGGCCACTGCCGCTCTCTGTCCTGAAAACGGGCCCACGCTTCCGGCGGTTCCGGATCGCGACCCTGAGACGCACCCTGAGACATCCCTGACGCCCGACCCTTACCCACCCCCGAGCATCGACAAGTGATTCAGGTCACAGCCGAAGCATGCCGGGTCGGCCGGTGATGTGCCGTATCCTCGGCGACTCCGATCCCAGGTAGTCAAATTTGAGGAATGCGGACTTCGCTGTGCAGAGGATTCCCGCGGCATCCCCCTCCGAGATCTCCGAACTGACCCGCTGCTGTGCCGTGTTCCTGCCGGGCGATCCCGCCCGCACCGGCAGCGTAGCCTTCTGGCGGCCGGACGGCGCCGCTCCGCCGGGCGTCGACGGCGGCACCGTCGAGGACCTGGGCGTCGTCCTGCCCGGCGGCGACGGCGTGGAGCTGGTAGGCGTGTCCGCCCTGTTGCTCCCTGTGCGTGCGGCCCTGCCCGTTCTCACGCGCGCGCGTGTGGCCCCGCAGGGACATCGTTCGGCCGTGTTCTGGGGAGCGGCCGCAGTGCTGGCCCTGCAGTTCGCGGCGCGCGGCCTGCTGCTGCCCGGCCTGTCTCCCGGCGACCACGACGCCTGGCGTGCGGGTCCCCTGCGCGCCGAGGAGGTCGAGAGTGTCCGCCGGCTCGCCGCCGCGATGCCGCCCGAGGCCCACGCCGTGCCGCTGGACACCACCGAGCCGCTGCGCCTGCCCGCACCGGAGCGCCTGCTGCGGGCCTTCCTGGACGCGGCTGCCGACGCGCTGCCCCGCTCCCCGGCCGCGTCGCTCGTCACGGGCGGTCCGGCCTACGCGGCGCACGATCCGCAGCACCTCCCCGGGCAACGGGCATGGGCCGCCGATGTCGCCGCGGGTAACGACGCGGGTGTACGCATCTCGCTGCGGATCGAGGTGCGCGGTCTGGCGGCCACGGGACCGGACGAGACGAAGCCGGCCTTCCGGGCCGTGCTCCAGGTGCACAGCGTGAGCGATCCCTCGCTGGTCGCGGACGCCGCCGAGGTGTGGGCCGGGACGGATGCGACGAGCCGTGTCCTCGGTCCGCGCGCGCGGATGGACGCCCTGCTCTCGCTCCGTCGCGCCGCCCGCGCCTGGCCGGCGCTCACCCCGCTGCTCTCGGCCGCTGTGCCGGATGCCGTCGAACTCGCCGACGAGGAGGTGACCGAGCTGCTCGGTGACGGTTCGGCAGCCCTCGCCGGTGCCGGGGTCGACGTGCACTGGCCCAGGGAACTGGCCCGCAAACTGACCGCACGTGCGGTCGTCGGCCCACCGGACGACGAGACGGCTGCGCACCGGCTGTCCTCGGACACGCCGTCGTTCCTGTCCGCCGATGCACTGCTCGCTTTCAACTGGCGGTTCGCGCTGGGCGACCAGCGGCTCACCCACGCGGAACTGGATCGTCTCGCCGAGGCGAACCGGCCGGTGGTGCGGCTGCGCGACCAGTGGGTCCTGATCGATCCTCAGGAGGTGCGCCGCGCCCGCGCGCAGCAGGACCGCAAGGTCACGCCCATCGACGCGCTCGGCGCCGCGCTGACCGGCTCGACGGAGGTCGACGGCCGCCGGGTCGAGGTGCAGCCGACGGGGTGGCTGGCCGCGCTGCGGGAGCGCCTCGCGGACCCGGAGGGGCAGGAGCCGGTCGGGCAGCCCGCCGCTCTCGCCGCCGAGCTGCGCGACTACCAGCGGCGGGGCCTGAGCTGGCTGGCCCGGATGACGTCCCTGGGGCTGGGCTGCTGTCTCGCCGACGACATGGGGCTCGGCAAGACGATCACACTGATCGCCCTGCATCTGCACCGGCAGACCGACCCGTCGGCCGCCGGTCCCACGCTCGTGGTGTGTCCGACGTCCCTGATGGGCAACTGGCAGCGCGAGATCGAGAGGTTCGCGCCCGGCACGCCCGTGCGCCGCTTCCACGGCTCGCGGCGTGCCCTGGACGACCTGGCCGACGGGGAGTTCGTCCTCACCACGTACGGCACGATGCGCCTCGATGCGGGCCGGCTGGCCGAGGTGCCGTGGGGCCTGGTCGTGGCGGACGAGGCACAGCACGTGAAGAACCCCTACTCGGCGACCGCGCGTGCGCTGCGTTCCATCGGCGCACGCGCGCGCGTGGCGCTGACCGGCACACCGGTGGAGAACAACCTGTCGGAGCTGTGGGCCATCCTCGACTGGACCACTCCGGGACTTCTCGGCCGCCTCGGCACCTTCCGCACGCGGTACGCGCAGGCCGTGGAGAGCGGCCAGGACCCGGCTGCCGCGGAGCGGCTCGCCCGGCTGGTCCGCCCGTTCCTGCTGCGCCGGCGCAAGTCGGATCCGGGGATCGCGCCCGAGCTGCCGCCGAAGACGGAGACCGATCGCGCCGTGTCGCTCACCACGGAGCAGACGGGACTGTACGAGGCGGTCGTGCGCGAGACGCTGGCGGAGATCTCCGGCGCCGACAGCATGGCGCGGCGCGGCCTGATCGTGAAGCTGCTGACCGGCCTGAAGCAGATCTGCAACCACCCCGCGCAGTACCTCAAGGAGGACCGGCCCACGATCGCCGGACGCTCGGGGAAGCTGGAGCTGCTGGACGAGCTGCTCGACACCATCCTCGCCGAGGGGGCGAGCGTCCTGGTCTTCACGCAGTACGTGGGGATGGCCCGCATCGTCGAACGGCACCTGTCGGACAGAGGCGTGGCCTCGCAGTTCCTGCACGGCGGAACGCCCGTCTCCGAGCGCGAGGCGATGGTGCGGCGCTTCCAGGACGGTGAAGTCCCCGTCTTCCTGCTGTCGTTGAAGGCCGCCGGCACGGGACTGAACCTCACGCGGGCCGAGCACGTCGTGCACTACGACCGCTGGTGGAACCCGGCCGTCGAGGCGCAGGCCACCGACCGGGCGTACCGCATCGGCCAGGACCGGCCCGTGCAGGTGCACCGGCTGATCGCCGAGGGCACGATCGAGGACCGGATCGCCGACATGCTGGACCGCAAGCGGGAACTGGCCGACGCGGTGCTCGGCTCCGGCGAGGCGGCGCTGACGGAGCTGACGGACGCGGAACTGGCCGATCTGGTGGAGCTGAGGGGGACCGCGCGATGAGCCGTCACGACCACGGACACGCCGACGAGACAGAGCGCACGTTCGCCGCGTTGCCGCCCACGCACGGGAGGGGTTTCGCGGTGACATGGTGGGGCCGTGCCTGGCTCAGGGCCCTGGAGGACGCGGCACTGGACGCCGGGCAGGTGAAGACGGGCCGTCGGCTCGCGCGCGCGGGAGCCGTGGGCGCGGTGTCGGTGCGGCCCGGCCGTATCACCGCGGTCGTCCAAGACCGCGACGGAACGGGGCACCGGGCCGACGTACTGCTGGAGGAGCTGTCCGCCGAGCAGTGGAACCGCTTCCTGGAGATGGCGGTGGAGCGGGCCGGGCATGTCGCCGCGCTGCTCGACCGGGAGATGCCGCCGCACCTCGTGGAGGACGCGGCGGCGGCCGGGATCGAACTGCTGCCGGGCCTGGGCGATCTGGAGCCCGAGTGCGACTG
Source organism: Streptomyces sp. NPDC059866 (assembly GCF_042731325.1). Taxonomy (NCBI): domain Bacteria; kingdom Bacillati; phylum Actinomycetota; class Actinomycetes; order Kitasatosporales; family Streptomycetaceae; genus Streptomyces; species Streptomyces sp. NPDC059866. Next base: position 40,690 of record NZ_JBHWJT010000016.1, read on the forward strand.
CGGCGCCTGGGACCAGTGCGGGCACACGGCAGCGCTGTGCTACCAGACGGCGCGACTGCTCGACGAGGATCCCTTCGTTCTGCTGCTGATGCGGGGGCGGGGCGAACGCGCCCTGCTGGACGACCTCCAGGACCGCACCAGTAGGCCCGCCGAAGAACCGGTCGAGCCGGAGGGAGTGGACGCCGCGGAGGTCTGGGCGGCGGGCGGCATCCTGCCTCCGCTGCCCGACCCGCCCGGGCTCCCCGAGCACCCCGGTCTCCCGCCCTCTCTGGACACCGAGGCACCGCCCGCCCAGGGAATCGACCCGGCCGCCCTGGAGTTCCTGGCGGCCCGGACCGCCGTGGCGGCGCATCGGATGCTGGCCCAGGCGCTGCGGCCGACGGCTGCTCCGGAAGCGGAACTGACGGTCGCGCAGGACGCCGTCCGGCTGGCTGCGGGGTCTCCTGAGGAGGCGGTGGCGGACCGGCTCGCCGACGGTTCCGGGCGCGGCCGGGACGAACTGGAGTCGGCCGTACGCGCCTGGCAGTACGGTGGCGTGGCCGGACTGTCGGTGCTCGAGGAGGAGTGGACCGTGCAGGGGGAAACCCTCGCACGCGCGCGTGCCGCCCTGGAGGCGGCCTGGGACGACGACGAGCGGCCGACGCTGCGCGCCAGGGGCAACCGGTGGACGGTCGTCGGCGCGCCGAGCCAGCTGCGGCTGGGCCGCGACGGCCGCTGGTGGCCGTACCGGAAGGAGCACGGCCGCTGGGCACCGGCGGGAAGCGGGGCCCAGGATCCGGCCACGGCACTGGCCGCGACCGGACAACCGGCGGCGGAAGAAGCCTGATCGAACGGACGTCGGCCGGACCGGCGGCCGACGTCCGCCGTTCACGCGAGTGTCGTACGACGTTCCTCGAGGGGTTCAAATCTGGCCGCTGTCACCGAACTTGGTCCATCAGGAGGCCCGATGTCCCCGCACGCCACCGGCCGGCGCCGCGTCCACCGTTCCGTCGCAGCGGGCGTACCTATCGCCGTGGTCGCCGCTCTGCTGGCGGCGGCTCCGGCCACGGGCGCCTCGTCCGAGGACGCGCGCGTGATCCGCACGGCGACGCTGGGCGACATGTCGCTCGGCGCGTTCAGCAACGCCCTGCTGCCCGGCACGGTGGCCGACGACCGGGGGGTGGACCTCGGCGGCATCGGCAGCGACATCTACCCGGCGGGCCGCAAGGGCGAGTTCTGGACGGTCACCGACCGCGGGCCCAACGGCCAGATCAAGGTGGACGGCAAGAACCGGCGGACGTTCCCGGTGCCGGGCTTCGATCCGGCGATCGTGCGGATCCGGGTCTGCGGTGACTCGGTGCGGGTGCTGGAGGCGATCCCGATCACCACGTCCTCCGGGAAGCCCGTGACCGGTCTGCCCAACCAGGAGGGGCGTGACGAGGCGCCGTACTCATACGACGCGAGCACTCCGCTGTCGTACGACCCGAACGGGCTGGACACCGAGGGCATCGTGCGGGCCGAGGACGGCAGTTTCTGGCTCGCCGACGAGTACGGGCCCTCTCTGGTCCATGTCTCCGCGCGCGGGAAGGTGCTCACGCGCTATGTGCCGGAGGGGCTGAACCTCACCGGCGCGGACTACCCGGTCGTGGAGGCGCTGCCGTCCGTACTGCTGCACCGGAAGATCAACCGTGGCTTCGAGGGGCTCGCGCTGCTGCCGGGCGGCGACCTGGTGATGGCGGTGCAGAGCCCGCTGTCCCTGCCGGACAAGGACGCCGGAGAGGCGTCGCGCACCACCCGGCTGTTGCGCTTCTCCCCGAAGAAGAAGGCCGTCACCGCCGAGTACGCGTACCGCTTCGACGCGGTGAACGTCGTCGATCCCGGCGAGGACGACACCTCCGAGCTCAAGATCTCCTCGGTGGTCGCCGTGGGCGGTGACCGTCTGCTGGTCGAGGAGCGCACCGACAAGGCCGCCCGGCTGCAGCTCGTGCGCCTGGACCGCGGCGCGAACATCCTGGGCGGCGCGTGGGACGACGACGCCACGTCGCCGTCCCTGGAACAGCTCGACGACCCGGCGGCCGCAGGTGTTCCGGTGCTCGCCAAGCGGCTGGTCGTCGACCTGGGCACGGTCGCCGGTGTCCCCGGCAAGATCGAGGGCATCGCGCGCGTGAACCGCGACACGCTCGCCCTGATCAACGACAACGACTTCGGGATGACGGACGGCGCGGAGGCGTTCGACGCCCAGGGCCGTCTGGTCGACAGCGGGATCGAGACGTCGGTGGTCTACGTACGGCTGCCGCGCGGGCTGTGATGCAGTCCTCCTAGGGCAGTAGGTCGCCCGGGATGGAGGGGATCAGCGATTCGAGGTCGCTCGGTACCCCACTCGGCAGCTCGGTCGGGAACTGCGACGGCAGGGACGGCAACCGGCTGGGCAACCGGCTGGGCAGCTCGGTCGGGATGTCGAGGGACGGACGGGGCGACTGACTCGCGCTGCTCTCTGCGGGCTGCTTGCCGTCCGGGGAGTCGTCACTGCCGGAGGCCGTGAGGACGACGGCGGCGACGGCGCCGACGCCCACGAGCGCGGCGAGCACGATGAGGACAGGGTTCCGCCGTCGTGCCGGAGGTTCCGGCGGCGGTCCGAAGCCGCCGCCCGGAGGCGGCGTGTCCCCCGGAGGGCCGGGCGGTTGAGGCGGTACGGGCGGCAGGGCCATACCCCCAGGTTCGCGGCACGCCCGGCCGTGCCGCGACCCCCACGCGGACGTTGACACGGACTCATGCCATGGATCGCACGATTCCGCGGCATTCCGCGTGGAGGTCATGACGGGCGCGGCCTCAGCCGCGCGCGCCCAGCAGATGGTCCATGGCCAGCTGGTCGAGCCGCTCGAAGGCCATCCCGCGCGCGGCGGCCGCCTCCACGTCGAACTCCTCGAAGGCCGTACGGTCGGCGAGCAGCGCCTGCAGACCGTCCGCCGCGGTGGGCTGGGCCAGCTCGTCGAGGCGGGAGGCGCGCAGGGCCTCCTGGACCTCCGGGTCGGCCCGGAAGGCGGCAGAGCGCTCCTTCAGGATGAGGTAGTTGCGCATGCAGCCGGCGGCCGATGCCCACACACCGTCGAGGTCCTCGGTCCGCGGCGGCTTGAAGTCGAAGTGGCGGGGGCCGTCGTAACCGGCGCTCTCCAGGAGGTCGACCAGCCAGAAGGCGGCGCGCAGGTCACCGGCACCGAAGCGCAGGTCCTGGTCGTACTTGATGCCGGACTGGCCGTTGAGGTCGATGTGGAAGAGCTTGCCCGCCCACAGGGCCTGCGCGATGCCGTGCGGGAAGTTCAGCCCGGCCATCTGCTCGTGCCCGACCTCGGGGTTGACGCCGTACAGCTCCGGCCGCTCCAGGCGCTCGATGAACGCCAGGGCGTGGCCGACCGTGGGCAGCAGGATGTCGCCGCGCGGCTCGTTCGGCTTGGGCTCGATCGCGAAGCGCAGGTCGTAGCCCTGGGAGGTCACGTACTCGCCGAGGAGGTCGAACGCCTCCTTCATGCGGTCGAGGGCGGCGCGCACATCCTTGGCGCCGCCGGACTCGGCGCCCTCACGGCCGCCCCAGGCGACGTACGTCTTCGCGCCCAGTTCGACGGCGAGGTCGATGTTGCGGATGGTCTTGCGCAGCGCGTAGCGGCGCACGTCGCGGTCGTTGGCGGTGAACGCGCCGTCCTTGAAGACGGGGTGCGTGAAGAGGTTCGTGGTGGCCATCGGCACGGTCATGCCGGTCGCGTCCAGGGCCTGGCGGAAGCGCTTGATGTGCGACTCGCGCTCGGTGTCGGAGGACCCGAACGGGATCAGGTCGTCATCGTGGAAGGTCACTCCGTGCGCGCCGAGCTCGGCCAGGCGCTGCACCGTCTCGACCGGGTCGAGGGCCCGCCGGGTGGCGTCGCCGAACGGGTCCCTTCCCTGCCAGCCGACGGTCCACAGGCCGAAGGTGAACCTGTCCTCGGGGGTGGGCTGGTAGTTCATGCCGCGGCTCCCTTGCTCGCTTGCGACTGTTGCACACGACTATTTCGTCATGGCGGTTTACAAATTAGTATGCAGAAGCACCTCTGGGAAGAGACAAGGTGTCTCCGGAGCCGGGACATCACCCAGAGAGACGTGCCTCACAGCAGCCGCCGGGGCGCGTGAGCCGCAGGAAAGGGAGAGCCCGATGTCAGCAGCCGAGGGTCCGCTCGTCGTCGGCGTGGACACGTCCACCCAGTCCACCAAGGCGCTGGTCGTCGACGCGGCGACCGGCGAGGTCGTGGCGAGCGGCCAGGCACCGCACACCGTGTCCTCGGGAGCCGGGCGCGAGAGCGATCCGCGGCAGTGGTGGGACGCCCTGCGCGAGGCGCTGCGCCAGTGCGGCGACGCCGCGCACGAGGCCGCCGCCGTGTCCATCGGAGGGCAGCAGCACGGCCTCGTCACGCTGGACGACCGGGGCGAGCCCGTCCGTCCCGCGCTGCTGTGGAACGACGTGCGCTCCGCGCCACAGGCGCGCCGGCTGACCGAGGAGCTGGGCGGCGCGAAGTTCTGGGCCGACCGCACGGGCAGCGTGCCCGCCGCGTCCTTCACGGTGACGAAGTGGGCCTGGCTCGCGGAGCACGAGCCGGACGCGATCCGCGCGACCAGGGCCGTACGCCTGCCCCACGACTACCTCACCGAACGCCTCACGGGGCAGGGCACGACGGACCGCGGCGACGCCTCCGGGACGGGCTGGTGGGCGTCCGGCAGCGAGTCGTACGACGAGGAGATCCTTGCGCACGTCGGGCTCGATCCGGCGCTGCTGCCGCGCGTGGTCCGTCCCGGCGAAGTGGCGGGCACCGTGCGCGACAGCCACGACCTGCCGTTCTCCAAGGGCACCCTGGTCGCCCCCGGAACCGGCGACAACGCCGCCGCCGCGCTCGGGCTCGGGCTGCGCCCCGGCATGCCGGTGCTGAGCCTCGGCACGTCGGGCACGGTGTACGCGGTGTCGCAGCGGCGCCCGGCCGATCCGACCGGCACCGTGGCGGGCTTCGCCGATGCGCGCGGCGACTGGCTGCCGCTGGCCTGCACTCTGAACTGCACGCTCGCCGTCGACCGCGTCGCGACCCTGCTGGGCCTGGACCGCGAGGCCGTCGAGCCCGGCACGAGCGTCACCCTGCTGCCCTACCTGGACGGCGAGCGCACCCCCGACCTGCCGAACGCGTCGGGGCTGCTGCACGGCCTGCGCCACGACACCACCGCAGGCCAGCTGCTCCAGGCCGCGTACGACGGCGCCGTCCACTCCCTGCTCGGCGCGCTCGACCTGGTCCTCGACGAGGACGCCGACCGCTCGGCACCCCTGCTGCTGATCGGCGGCGGCGCCCGGGGCACGGCCTGGCAGCAGACCGTACGACGGCTCTCCGGACGCCCGGTCCAGGTCCCCGAGGCCAGGGAGCTGGTGGCGCTCGGCGCCGCGGCCCAGGCAGCCGGCCTGCTCACCGGCGAGGATCCGGCCGCGGTCGCCCGACGCTGGAACACCACCCGCGGACCGGTGCTCGAAGCGGTCGAACGGGACGAGGAGACGCTGGCCAGGATCTCCGGGGTACTCTCCGACGCGGCCCCGCTGCTGGAGCGGAGCACGCAGATCGACTGAGGACGGACGGAGGCATGACCGCACCGCTGCACGAGGCCCGCCCTGCCGGTCCCGGACGGGCGCTGCCCGACACCCAGCAGGGCATGCGGCGCCGCAACCTGGCCCGGGTGATGCACACGGTCAGCGCCGAGGGGCCGCTCTCCCGTGCCGCGGTCGCCTCGCGTATCGGGCTGACCCGCGCGGCGGTCTCGACCCTCGTCGACGAGTTGATCCGCTCCGGCCTGCTGGAGGAGCTGGGCCCGGAACGGCCCGTCCGGGTCGGCCGGGGCCGGCCCGGGTCCGCCCTCGCCGTCAGCGAGCGCGGTCCAGCCGGGATCGGCGCCGAGGTCGGCGTCGACCACCTCGCGGCCTGTGCGGTCGACCTGCGCGGACAGGTGCGGGCGAGGATCGTGCGGCACGGCTCCAACCGCGGCCGCTCCCCCGCGCCGGTCGTCGAGGAGCTGATCCGGCTGGTACGTCATGTCGTAGCCGAGGCGGAACGCGAGGGGCTGTGGCCGGCCGGGCTCGCCGTGGCCGTGCCCGGCCTGGTGGCGGGCGACGGGCGCACCGTAGTACGCGCCCCGAACCTCGACTGGCACGACACGGACCTCGGCTCCCTGCTGCCCGCCGAGCTGCCGCTGACCGTGGACAACGAGGCCAACTTCGGAGCTCTGGCCGAGCTGTGGCTGGGCGAGGGCACTCCGCGGGACTTTCTGCATGTGTCCGCCGAGATCGGCATCGGCGCGGGCGTGGTCGTGGACGGGCGGCTGCTGCGCGGAAAGCGGGGATTCGCGGGCGAGCTGGGGCATGTGCCGGTCCGGCCCGACGGGCCGGCCTGCGCGTGCGGCGGGCGCGGCTGCCTGGAGCAGTACGCCGGCGAGGAGGCGGTGCTGCGCGCGGCCGGCCTGGAACCGGGCGAGGACCGGGTGGGGCTGCTCGCGGCGCGCGCGACGGAGGGCGACGAGGACGTACGGCGGGCGCTGCGGGATGCGGGAGAGGCGCTCGGTGTCGCGCTGACCGGGGCGGTGAATCTGCTGGACCCCGAGAGTGTCGTGCTGGGCGGGGCGCTGGCCGGTCTCGCGCCGTGGCTGCTGCCGTCGCTGCGGTCCGAACTGGCCGGGCGCACGGCGGGGCCGGCCTGCCCCGTGTCCGTGTCCCGGCTCGGGCCGGAAGGGCCGTTGCTGGGTGCGGCGCACTCGGTGGTGCGCGCTGTGCTGGACGATCCGGCGGCGGTGGCGGAACGTTCCTGACGGGCCGGCAGCAGAAGGCTGACGGACGAGAGACCGGCGTCCCCACCCGTTCGGGTGAGCGAGTTGTCCACAATTCCGCGACCGTCCACCGATGAGCGGGACGTCCTCCCGTCCAACCGGCACGCGTCGTACCGTGATTCACGCGAGGCGCAGCCGCCGTGCGGTGACCACGGCGGGTGTGCGGGGCTGGATTGTCGAGGGGGGACGCATGACGGCGGTGGAACTGCCGAAGGGTGCTGGTGCCCATCCGGTCGCGTCGCGGGGAACGCAGGAGTGTGGTCGAGAGCGATCCCCGCATGCCGACCGTCCGGCCCGAACCGGGCGAATACGCCTGGACGTTCGGCGGCGCGCTGCCCGTGGCGCGCATCGCGCCGGGCACGGTTCTCGATCTGTCCAGGGAGGGCTGCCCCGCCGGGCGCACGCGCGGCTGCGTGAGACGGCGGCGGCGTTGCGGCGTTGAGCGGCCACCGTGGCTCACAGCATTTCCCGACTTTCCTCGATGCAAAGGCGAATCGTCCATGGAACGGGCCCGACCGATCACCACCAGGCGTCGCATCCTGAAGGGCGCCGCCGCCCTCGCCGCCGTCCCGTACGCGCTGCTCCCCGAACCGAGCGTGGGTGCACCGATGCCAGCCCCCGATCATCCGCTCGCCGACTGGCAGCCGGCCACCGCCGCCAACTACACGGCGTCGAACCGAGGGACCGCCCGTCCCGTCGATCTCGTGGTCATCCACGTCACGCAGACGAGCTACTCCAACGCCCTGGCCGTCTTTCAGAACCGTCGGAAGCAGGTCTCGGCGCACTACGTCGTCAGATCCGGCGACGGGCACGTGGCGCAGTGCGTCCGCGAGTCCGACATCGCCTGGCACGCGGGGAACTGGCACTACAACACCCGCAGTATCGGCATCGAGCACGAGGGCTGGGTCGACCAGCCCGGTTACTTCACCGACGCCCTCTACGAGCAGTCGGCCGCACTCACCGCCGCGATCTGCACGAGGTACGGCATCCCGAGGGACCGGGAACACATCATCGGGCACTACGAGATACCGGGCACCGACCACACCGACCCCGGACCGCACTGGGACTGGGCACGCTACACAAGGCTCGTCAACTCCGCCTGAACGGGACGCCGGGCTCGCTCGGGACTTCCGGGATTGGGCACGGCCGTTCACTGGTACTCGGTGATCGGCGACCGCCGGGCCCGCAGCCCACCTCCCACCGCACCTCGCGAGAGGAACGTTCAGATGTCCAGGTCCCTGTCGATGCCGTTGACGGTCGACGCCCGGGAGCACGGTCTGGCCGGTGACGGAACCACCAACGATCAGCCGGCGTTCGCCGAGCTCGTGGACGCCCTGGGCGCGGCCTGCGCCGCGGACGGCCGTCCACGGACCATTCAGGTCCCCGCCGGCTGCTACGTCATGCGGGACCGGGCCACCGTCTGGCGCAGCGGTGTGTCCCTGATCGGCGCCGGACGGGGTGCAACCCGCTTCATGCTGGGCAACCCCGGCAGCCCGACGACCCCGGTGCCGCTGGCATGGTTCACCACCGCGCAGCACGGGGCCGGCCGGGACACCCATCTGGCGGACATCACCTTCGCGCATTTCGAGGTGGACGGTTCGGGCGTGTGGACCCAGGAGTACGACGCCTTGGCGAAGGGCATCGGTCTGCAGTACGTGTTGCGGGGGCGGTTCAGCGATCTGTATGTGCACGACACCGCGGCGACCGGTTTCGGCTGTGACTTCCTGCAGGACACGCTCGTGGAGGGCGTCCTGGCGGAGCGGTGCGGACGGCAGGACCCCGGCGAGAAGATGGGCGGCGCGGGGATAGGGATCGGCGTGGGCGGCTGGGGCATGGTCGAGCGCCTGACGATCACCGCCTGCACGGCGGTCGGCAACGGCACCAACGGCATCTTCGTGGAGTTGCAGAAGGAGCACTGGCCGCCACCCCGCGGCATCCGCATCACCGCCTGTCACGCCGAGGACAACCGGTTCGGCATCTCCGACTGGGGAGCCGACGGTCTGCTGGTGACCTCGTCGACGATGCTCGCCAATCACGAGGCGGGGTTCGACGTGTCCTCCCAGGGCACATCGGGCGTCGGCGGGCGCGGCGGCATCGTCACCGGCTGCGTGATCGACGGCAATGTGCGCGACGGCCTCGGGATCGGCAACACTCCCGGTCCCTACGCCTTCCGCGGCAACCGGATCAGCAACAACGGGCGGTACGGGTACTGGGAGCACAATCTCGCGGGCGGCGACCAGGAAGCGGCAGCGGACATCGTGCTGGAGTCCAACGACATCCGGGACAACGCACTCGACGGCGTCCGCATCGACGCCGGCCTGCGGGACCCGGCCATCCTCGGCAACCGGATCCGCAACAACGGCCGCCGCGCCGCGCCGGTGGCATCGGGTGGCGGTGACGGAGTGCGCTTCAGTCGGCTGTCCATGATCGACGAGAGCGCCGACTGGCCGCCGGACGGGCATCGCGGCAAACAGCTGACGGTGGGCGCCCAGCACGCCGTGGTCACGTTCAACACGGAAACAGAACTACGCCTGGCGCCTGTGCGGCCGGGGGCAGGGACGGCCTGGATCGACGGCACGCCGGCGCCGGGCTCCCCGTACCGGCTGCCCGGTTCGCCGGTGCCGCGGGCCGGAATCACCACTGCCGCCACCGTCTGCGGACCGCACATGCACAGCAACCGGATCTGGGACGACCAGCGGCCCAGGACTCAGACCCACGCCCTCTGGATCACAGACACAGGCAGTTGGAGGGGCGGACGCGTGGTCGGCAACGACTTCAGGGACAACGCGTCGGCGGCCACGCGCTTCGACGCCGCCCCCGTCAACGGCCGGTGGCACGACAATGAGTCATGAACCGCCGTTCACCACACCCTTGAGTGGCTGCCGGTACGCCGTTCGGAGCGCAGCGTCAGCGGGGCTGTGGCGCGGGTGCGTCGGCCTCGATGTCCAGTCGGGCTCCCTGGCGCAGGAGTTCCTGCTGGACGAGGTGGTACGGCACGTCGCGCGGGCTGCGGCCGAGGCGGGTGGCCAACGCGGCGCAGACGCCTGCCGCCTGGCCGGTCGCCATGGCGATGGGCATCACACGGTAGGAGGAATGTGCCACGTGCGAGCCGGAGATGCAGCGCCCGGCGACGAGCAGTCGGTCCGTGTCGCGGGGCAGCAGACAGCGCAGCGGGATGTCGTAGAACCGCCCACGGGGGACGCGCTTGAGGACAGTGCCGCTTCCCCTCGGGTTGTGGATGTCGACGGGATAGGCGCCGTGTGCGACGGCATCGGGGAAGGACCGCGCGGCCAGGATGTCGTGTCCGGTCAGGTGGTAGTCGCCGAGGATGCGGCGCGTCTCCCGTACGCCGACCTGGGTGCCGCTCTGCACGCCGTACGACTGCTCGAAGCCCGGTACGTGCAGGCGCAGGAAGCGTTCGATCTGCTCCAGTTGGCGGCGGGCGACGTACTCGGCGCGGCTGAGGTCCCACACGTCGATGCCGAGCGCTCGCGTGACGCGGGTGCTGTTGACGCTGACCTCACGGGGGTGCGGTGTGCCGAAGAACAGGATGTCCTCGCGGGGCAGGCGCAGTTCGCCGGACTTCGTGGCCTCCTCGACGAGGTCCCACAGGCCGTGCACGCCCCGCCACTGGTCGGGATGCTCGTGGACGTACTCGGCGAACCGCGGCCGCAGGAAGTCGACGACCCGGAACATGAGCGTCATGGGCTGCACCAGCCCGTCCTCCGGGCGGCCGACCTCGCTCGGTGCTCCGCAGGCCGCGGCCACGTCGCCGTCGCCCGTGCCGTCGACGACGACATCGGCGTCGATCACCACCGGACCGGACTTGGTCTCGAAGACAACCCGCCAGCCCTCGCCGTCGTCGAGAGGCAGCGCGGCGGAGGCGAAGGAGTGGAAGAGCATGCGTACGCCCGCCTCGTCGAGCAGATCGAGGAGGACGAGTTTGAAGATCTCCGGGTCGAAGGGCACGGTGTAGCCGGTGTCGAGGGAGGGCGGGGTACAGCCGCCGCGCTCGTCCAGCCGTTCCAGCAGCCGCCACAGAAAGCCGGCGACCACCGCCTCGCCCTCGCCGTGATCGGTGGGCAGCAGCCGGTCCCCCTCCTCACCGGGCCCGGCGAACACGGCCTGTTTCTGCTCGTTGTGGAACGACATCAGGGGCATGACGAGTGCCACGGTGGCGTTGCCGCCGAGGAAGCCGTAGCGCTCCACGAGCACGACGTCGGCCCCTGCGTCGGCCGCCGCGTGTGCCGCCGCGGTTCCGGCCGGGCCGCCGCCGACGACGAGGACCTCCGTCCGGCCCGCGTGGTGGGCGGAACGCGGAGGCAGGGTGATGGTCCGGGGCTGTGGCGGTCGTTCCAGGATCGGCATCGCTATTTCCCGTCGGGTGGTTTCTCCGAGGGCGGCGGGGCGGTCTCGCCCGGGCTGCGGTCCCTCAGGTCACGGTTCCGGTGCCCGGCCGGAGCAGATGCAGCCCGGGCTGTTCGGGACCGGCCCGGTCACCGGTCTCGTGCTCCAGGGCGTCGAGCACCGCGCCGCATCGGACGCAGGTCTCCCGGGCCAGGGCCCGCAGCTGCTGAATCCGGGCGTCGAGATCGGCGCGCCGCTGCGGGAACTCGTCCCAGAGCCGATCGACCTCGGCCAGCAGCAGCCCGGCCTGCTCGCGCGCCACCCCGACCAGGGCCGGTGCGCCCATGCGCCGGGCGAAGTCGAAGACTTTGCCGGAGTAGGGCAACGGCAGCACGGGCAGTCCGGCGAGCGCGGCGAAGATCACGAAGTGCAGTCGCATGCCGACCACGAGATCGAGGTGGCTCATGAAGCCGAGGACCTGGCCGGGACTGTAGATGCTGTGCAGGATCCGCCCCCGGTCCGGTGCGGTCATCCGGGACAGGACGCCGTGGGCGTGGTGCACGTCCTGCCGTTCCATCGGGACGAAGACCACGTGGGCGTCCAGCCGCCGTACGAGGAAGTCGGCGACGTCGGCGAGGAGCGCGTGGTAGTCGCTCTCGTCGAGTTTCTCCGCCGCCCGGCCCGGTTCGCGTACCGACATCCCCACCAGCCGGGTCGCGGCGGGGATGCCCTCCTGCCGCATCATCTGCTCGGTGAAGGGCTCGGGCGGCAGCAGCAGCGCCGGGTCGGCGGTGACCGTGAGATCGCGTTCGAGCCCGGCCTCCTCCAGTACGAGCCGTGATTCCTCGTCCCGCACGACGACCTCGTCCATCACCGGCAGCACGGCGCGCACCGCCTCCCGGTCGTCCGCCTCGCGCAGCGGGCCCGCGCCGACGGCGTAGGCAAAGGTGCGCACACCGCGGGTCTGGGCCGCCCGCACCAGCCGCAGGTAACGGCGGGCCTCGCCGTCGTAGAGGATGCCGCCGCCGCCGAGCACCAGCACGTCCAGGCCGGACAGGACGTCGAGGACCTGTTTCTGCGGGACGCCTTCCCAGTCCACCACCTGGTCGGCGGTCGGCTGGTGGGCGCGGGTGTGCTCGGCGTTCCGGCTGAAGACGACGAGCCGGGCGTGCGGGCGGTGGTTGCGCAGGCAGCTCATGACGCAGGTCAGGATGGCCTCGTCGCCCAGGTTGAAGCCGCCGTACGAGCCGAGCAGGCCGATGTGCGGGGCCGGTCCCCCGGGCCGCGGACGCTGTGTGGTGGTGGTCATCCGGAACTCCTGTTCCGTGGAGCTGAAGAGCAGGGCGTCGGTCCGGACAGCTCTGCGGGCGCGACGGGGAAGCGGTCGGAGTCTGGTGGGTCGCTGCCGCGGGCTCGAGCCCGAGTTGCCGCCACGACTCGGGAGAAACCCCCTCGCTGCGGTGCTTTCCGCGGCAGCGGACAGGGAAGCAGGCGGGGGGCCGTCGGCAGCGGGCTGCGCCACCGCGGGATCTTCGCCCGGCGGCCCACTCCTGCGCTCATCCTTCCATGGGACCGCGGTCGGCACCATCGCAGTGACATGAGGCGGCAGCGCGGGCGGCGCCGCGATTGAGCTGCAGCCGGCGGGGAAACCGGCGTCGCATGTCCACTGCTCGGACGACCCGGGCGCCCGGACCGCGGGTGCTCACGCTCCGTCGCTCACTCGATTGCCGTACACCACCGAGCCGCCGATGCCGGGGCGGATGAGGCTGATGTGGGTACCCGACGACCTCTGCGGCGTGTGTGACCGGGCGTCGGCAACGGGGCAGGACCGGAAGGTCCCCGGGTCGGCGACGGGCGTACGAAATGCCGTGGAGGCAGTGGCCCCGTGCAGAGGAGACCTGAATGAGCACCACTTCTTCCCGCGACTGGGAGCACGCCGTCGTCACCGGCGGCGCGGGCTTCGTCGGCTCGCACCTGTGCGCCGCCCTGTTGGACTCGGGCACGGCGGTCACCTGCGTGGACGACTTCTCCACCGGCAGGCCCGAGAACGTGGCGCCCTTACTGGACCGGCCCGGATTCACACTGGTGCACGCCGATGTCGCCGAGCGGCTCCCGATCGACCGGCCGCCCGATCTCCTCCTGCACTTCGCGTCCCCCGCGTCCCCCGCGGACTATCTGCGGCTGCCCCTGCACACCATGGAGACCGGCAGCCTCGGCACCCGCAACGCCCTGGAGCTGGCGCACCGCAGTGGCGCCCGTTTCGTGCTCGCGTCGACGTCCGAGGTCTACGGCGACCCGCAGCAGAACCCCCAGGACGAACGCTACTGGGGCCATGTGAACCCGGTCGGGCCCCGGAGCGTGTACGACGAGGCCAAACGGTTCGGTGAGGCGCTCACCACCGCGCACGCCGAGGCCGAGGGCACCGACACCTGCATCGTGCGGCTGTTCAACACCTACGGTCCCCGGATGCGCGGCCACGACGGCCGCGCCGTACCGACCTTCGTCCGCCAGGCACTGGACGGTGAACCCCTCACGGTCACCGGCGACGGACGCCAGACCCGGTCGCTGTGCTACGTCGACGACACCGTCCGGGGCGTTCTCGCGGCCGCCGGGCACGGCATGCGCGGCCCGGTCAACATCGGCAATCCGACCGAGATCACCATGCTCGATCTTGCCCGCCTGGTCATCGAACTGACCGGATCCGGGTCGGAGATCCGCTTCGTCGAACGCCCGACGGACGACCCGGCGGTGCGCTGTCCGGACATCACGCTGGCCCGCGACAAGCTCGGCTGGGAGCCCCAGGTGGCCGCCGAGGAAGGCCTGCGCCGCACGATCGACTGGTTCCGTACCGCCGCCGGCAGCGAACGGCTCGCGAGGGACCGCAGGCCCACGGCCCCCTGACCGCCGGCGCCGGCCCGCCACGAGCGCTCCGCTCCGGCTGCCCGCCCGGCTCACCCCACCTCGCGAAGACCAGGACCCCCTATGCGCATCCTCGGAATCAACGCCCTCTTCCACGACCCCGCCGCCGCCCTGGTGGTCGACGGCCGTATCGTCGCGGCCGCCGAGGAGGAGCGGTTCTCCCGGCGCAAGCACGGCAAGCGGCCGGTTCCCTTCTCCGCCTGGGAACTGCCGGAGAAGGCCGCCGCGTGGTGTCTGCGCCGGGCCGGTCTGCGCCCGCAGGACCTCGACGCGGTCGCCTACTCCTACGATCCGCAGCTCGCCCGGCCGGCCGAGTCCATGGGCCTGGACGATCCCTGGGACCACCTGCGGCAGACCTACGCCCGCGAGGCACCCGGCTTTCTCGCCTCGGCGCTGCCGGGCCTGGACCGCGAAAGGGTCCACTTCGTGCCGCACCACATGGCGCACGCCGCATCCAGCGCCTTCGCCGCCCCCGACGCGGGCGACTCGTCCGTCCTGGTCCTGGACGGGCGAGGGGAGCGTGCCTCGCATCTGGCCGCGCGCCGGGTCGGGCAGGGGCTGGAAGCACTGCACGCGCAGGAACTCCCCCATTCCCTGGGCCTGGTCTACGAGGAGCTCACCGACCACCTCGGCTTCCTGCGCTCCTCCGACGAGTTCAAGGTGATGGCACTCGCCTCGCACGGCACCCCGCGGATGCTGCCCGAACTGCGGCGCTACGTGTACCCGACGGGCGACGGCGGGTTCCGCGCCACCGGCGTCCCCTGGCACGAGTTCTGCCCCCCGAGGACCTCCGACGAGCCCTGGACGCAGGACCACGCGGACGTCGCCGCGTCCGCGCAGGCCGTCCTGGAGGAGACGCTGCTCGACCTGGTGCGCTGGCTGCACGGACGGACGCACCACGGCGTCCTCACACTCGCCGGGGGCGTCGCGCTCAACTGCGTCGCCAACTCCCGTATCGCGCGCGAGGGGCCCTTCTCCCAGGTGTGGGTGCAACCCGCGGCCGGGGACGCCGGCACGGCGCTGGGCGGCGCGCTGCTGCTGGCCGCGGGCGCGGGGGACGCGCCGGAGCCCATGCGGGGCGCCGACCTGGGCCGGGACTGGTCCGACGCGGAGCTCGGCGCATGGCTGAAGACGGCGGCCGTACCGTTCGAGCGGCCCGCGGACATCGCGGCGACCGTGGCCGAGGCCCTCGCGGACAACGGGATCGTCGCCTGGTTCCAGGGCCGCTCCGAGTACGGCCCCCGGGCGCTCGGCCACCGCTCGCTGCTGGCCCACCCCGGGCACGCGGGCAATCTCGAACGGCTCAACGACGTCAAGGGCCGTGAGCAGTTCCGGCCGGTGGCGCCCATGGTGCTGGCCGACCGCGCCGCCGAGATCTTCGACGGTCCGCTGCCCAGCCCGTACATGCTGTTCGTCCACGATGTGGCCGAGACCTGGCGGGACCGCATCCCGGCCGTCGTGCACGTCGACGGCACGGCCCGTATCCAGACCGTGGACCGGGAGCAGGAGCCGCTGGTCGCCCGCATGCTCACGGCGTTCGAGCGGCTCACCGGATTGCCGGTGGTGGTCAACACCAGCCTGAACACGGCGGGCCGGCCCATGGTGGACGATCCGCGCGACGCGCTGGAGTGCTTCGGCTCCTCGCCCGTCGACCTGCTCGCCATCGGCCCCTATGCGGTCCGGCGCGGTGACTTCTTCCACGCGGCCGACGACGGGAGGGCGTGATGGAGCAGTACACAGCCCAGTGGGCGCACACCGAGTACGCGGTGGTGATCCCGACGCTCGACCGCCCCAGCCTCGACGCCTGTCTGCGCGCGCTGGCCCGGGCCGGCGGGCCGCCGCCGGTGCGGGTGGTCCTCGTCGACGATCGCCCGGACCCCTCGCGCGCGCCGCTGTCCGTCGACGTCCCCCAGGCGCTGCGATCGCTCGTCACGGTCGTCCGGGGCCGGGCGCGGGGTCCGGCCGCCGCGCGCAACGCCGGGTGGCGGGCGGCCGGGCATGTGCCCTGGATCGCCTTCCTCGACGACGACGTGGTGCCCGGCCCCGCCTGGGGCGAGGATCTCGCCCTGGACCTGGCCGGGGCGACACCCCGGACGGGTGCGATCACCGCTCGTATCGACGTTCCTCTCCCACCGGACCGCCGGCCCACGGACTGGGAACGCAACACCGCCGGGCTCGCCACCGCCCGCTGGATCACGGCCGACATGGTGTACCGCCGGGCGGCGCTGGAGGCGGTCGGCGGATTCGACGAACGGTTCCGGCGGGCCTTCCGGGAGGACGCGGACCTCGCCCTGCGGGTGCTCGCCGCCGGGTGGACCGTGTCCGCCGGGGACCGCCGCACGATCCACCCGGTGCGTCCCGCCGGCCGCTGGGTCTCGGTACGTCTCCAGGCGGGCAACGCGGACGACGTCCTGATGACCCGGCTGCACGGCCGCACATGGTGGGGCCGCGCCGGAGCGCCCCGCGGGCGCCTGCCCCGCCATCTGGCGGTGACGGGAGCGGGGGTGACGGCCCTCGCCTGTGCGGTCCTGGGCAGGCCCCGGACGGCCACGGCGTGCGCGGCTGCCTGGCTGGCCGGGACGGCCGAGTTCGCGCTGGCGCGGATCGTGCCGGGACCCAGGACCCGGGACGAGATCGTCACCATGGCGCTGACCAGCGTGGCCATCCCGCCCGCCGCCGTCTGGCACTGGCTGCGGGGGCAGGTGGTCCACCGGGGGACGCCGCCTGTCGTCGTCCACGGCTCCGGTGAGTCGCCGCCTGCCCGGCGGCGGCCGGATCGGGACCGGGTGCGCTCATGAGGCACCCGAACTGCGCGCCGTGGCTGTTCGACGGGCCGCCCGATGCCGTGAGGCCGACGGACGGCTACCCGTCGGCGGTCCTGTTCGACCGCGACGGCACGCTGGTCGCCGACGTGCCCTACAACGGTGACCCGGCGCGGGTCGAGCCGATGCCGACGGCGCGGGAGGCCGTCGACGCCGTGCGCGCGCGGGGCGTTCGGATCGGGGTGGTGAGCAATCAGTCCGGCGTGGCGCGCGGGCTGCTGACTTACCGTCAGGTGGCAGCTGTACGGCAGCGGGTCGACGAGCTGCTCGGCCCGTTCGGGGTGTGGGCGGTGTGCCCGCACGGACCGGATGACGGCTGCGGCTGCCGCAAGCCCGCGCCGGGCCTGGTGCCGGCCGCGTGCGCACGGCTCGGCGTACCGGTGGAACGTACGGTCGTCATCGGCGACACGGAGGCCGACGTGGCCGCCGCCCGCGCCGCGGGCGCCCGGGGCGTGCTCGTGCCCACCCCCACGACCCTCCCCGAGGAAACCGAACGCGCCGAGGCCACGGCCCCCGACCTGCTCACGGCGGTTCGTCTCGTGCTCGACTCGGTGCCCGGCCTGGTGACGGGAGAGCCATGACGGCCGGTTCCCGAAGCCTCCCCCGCTCCCTGGTCGTACGCCTGGACAGCGCAGGCGACGTCCTGCTGGCCGGCCCTGCCGTGCGCGCGGTGGCCGCCGGGTCCTCGTACACGGCGCTGCTGTGCGGGCCGCAGGGCGTCGGCGCGGGTGAGCTGCTGCCGGGCGTGGACGAAGTGCTGGTGCACGAGGCGCCCTGGGTGGGCGTGGAACCGGCGCCGGTCTCGCGGCCGGCGACCCGGGAGCTGCTCCAGGCGCTGTCGGCCCGCCGTCTCGACCGCGCGCTGATCCTCGTGTCGTACCACCAGAGCCCGCTGCCGGCGGCCCTGCTGCTGAAGCTGGCGGGGGTCGGCTGGACGGCGGCCGACAGCGAGGACTACCCGGGCGCCCTGCTCGATCTGCGGCACCACCGGCAGCCGCACCGGCACGAGGTCCAGGCGGCCCTGGACCTGGCCCGGGACGCCGGGTTCGCGCTGCCGCCCGGCGACGACGGTGCCCTGCGCGTCACGCCCCCGCCGGACACCACGCCGCTGACCGGCTCCGAGCCATACGTGGTGTTCCATCCCGGCGCCGCCGTGCCCGCGCGGGCATGGAGCCCCGAGCGCGCGGCCCGGGCCGCGGCCGCGCTGTCCGCCGCAGGGTTCCGGGTCGTCGTCACCGGCGGCCCCGGCGAGCTGGAGCTGACCGCGCGGGTCGCCGGCCGGCACGCCCTCGACCTCGGCGGGCGCACCGATCTGCGTCAGCTGGCCGGGGTGCTTGCCGCGGCGCGAGTGGCCGTCGTCGGCAACACCGGGCCGGCGCATCTCGCCGCCGCGGTCGGGACACCCGTCGTCTCCCTGTTCGCGCCGGTCGTGCCGGCCGAGCGCTGGCGCCCGTACGGCGTCCCGCACGTGCTGCTCGGGGACCAGGAGGCGGCCTGTGCGGGGAGCAGAGCCCGGCGCTGTCCCACGCCGGGACATCCGTGTCTCGACAGGATCGGCGACGCGGAGGTACTGGCCGCGGTCGTCGCGCTCGGCGAGAACCGACCAGTCGGGATGAATAACTCTAATCAGACAAGGAAGTCGAATCAGGCCGAACCGATTGCGGGCCTGCCTACTGAGCCGCCCGCCCCCCACGAACCCGGCGGCACCGCCGAAACGGAACGAGGAGCAACCAGATGAACATTCTGTTGTGGCATGTGCACGGCTCTTGGACGACGGCATTCGTCCAGGGACCGCACACCTACCTCGTTCCTGTGACCCCGGCCCGCGACGCGGACGGGCTCGGCCGGGCCCGCACGTTCTCCTGGCCGGCCTCGGTGCGGGAGGTGACCCCCGGGGAACTGCGGGAGGCGGAGGTGGACCTGGTCGTCCTCCAGCGCCCGCACGAAAGGGAGTTGGCCGAGCGCTGGCTGGGCGGTCGCCGGCCCGGGCATGATCTGCCCGCCGTGTACCTGGAGCACAACGCGCCGGACGGCAACGTGCCCGCCACCCGGCATCCCTTGGCCGACTGCGACGACCTGACGCTGATTCATGTCACCCACTTCAACCGCCTGTTCTGGGACTGCGGCACCACCCGCACCGAGGTGATCGAGCACGGCATCGTCGACCCGGGGCACCAGTACACCGGTCGCCTCGCGCGCGCGGCCGTGGTCGTCAACGACCCGGTGCGGCGCGGCCGTCACACCGGTACTGACCTGCTGCCCGCCCTGTCCGAGGCGGCGCCGCTGGACGTCTTCGGCATGCGCACCGAGGGCCTCGCCGAGCACCTCGGCGTGCCCGGGCAACGGTGCCGCTCGGCCGACCTTCCGCAGAGCGAACTGCACGCGGCCATGGCCGAGCGCCGGCTCTATCTGCATCCGGTGCGCTGGACGTCCCTCGGCCTGTCGCTGCTGGAGGCGATGCATCTGGGCATGCCGGTGGTGGCGCTCGCCACCACGGAGGCGGTCGAGGCGGTCCCGCCGGGCGCGGGCACGCTGTCGACCCGGCCCGAGGTGCTGGCCCGGGCCGCCCGGCACTATCTCGAGGAACCTCAGGCCGCGGCCGAGGACGGCGCCCGGGCACGCCAGGCGGCTCTCGGACGGTACGGGCTCAAACGCTTCCTGGACGACTGGGAGCGTGTGCTGACGGAGGTGCGCGCATGACCTCATGGATGGGGTCCCTGCTGCACACCCATGACGGCGACGGCCCCGGTTCCCTGGCGATCGCGCTGGTCTCCGAGCACGCGAGCCCGCTGGCCGCACTGGGCGGGGTGGACGCCGGCGGGCAGAACGTCCACGTCGCCTGCCTGGCGAGCGCGCTCGCCGACCGCGGACACCGGGTCACCGTGCACACCCGGCGCGACGACCCCGACCTGCCCGACCGGGTCGTCCTGCGCGAGGGAGTCGAGGTGCACCACGTGCCCGCCGGACCGGCGGAGCCGATACCCAAGGACGAACTCCTGCCCCACATGGGGGACTTCGCCCGCCATCTGACCCGGGTCTGGCGGGGCCGGCCGCCCGACCTCGTGCACTCGCACTTCTGGATGTCGGGCCTCGCCGCACTGCGGGCGGTGCGCCCGCTGGGCCTGCCCCTGCTGCACACCTACCACGCGCTCGGCACGGTGAAGCGACGCCACCAGCAACTGGCGGACACCAGCCCGCCGCAGCGGATCGCCCACGAGACGGATGTGGGCCTGGGCTGCGACCGGGTGATCGCCACCTGCCGGGACGAGGTGGTGGAACTGGCCAGGATGGGCATCCCCTCCGACCGGGTGAGCATCGTGCCGTGCGGGGTCGACACCGACCTGTTCACCCCCCGGGGTCCGGCCGCGAAACGCCGCACCCACCGCTACCGGCTGCTCCAGCTCGGACGGCTGGTCCCGCGCAAGGGCGCCGCGGTCTCCATCGCCGCGCTGGCCCGGCTGCCCGACACGGAACTCGTGGTGGTCGGCGGCCCGCCCGGGGACCGGCTCGACGACGACCCGGAGGTGCGCCGGCTGCGCGCCGTCGCCCGTCGGGCGGGGGTCGCCGACCGGGTCCACTTCACCGGTGGAGTGCCCAGTCGACAGGTGCCCGCACTGCTGCGGGGCGCCGACGTGGTGCTGTGCCCGGCGTACTACGAACCGTTCGGCATCGTCCCGCTGGAGGCGATGGCCTGCGGCAGGCCGGTCGTGGCGAGCGCGGTGGGCGGCCATCTGGACACCATCGCGGACCCCGGCACCGGACGTCTGGTGCCGCCCCGCGATCCCGAGGCCCTCGCCCGGTCCGTCGCCGATCTCCTCGCCCGTCCCGAGGCACGTCAGGCGTGCGGCGCGGCCGGGCGCCGTCGCGTCCTGCGCCGGTACGGCTGGGGACGCGTCGCGGCCGAGACGGAGGCGGCGTACTGCGCCGTCCTGGACGCCCAGCAGGCCGTGACGGGGGTGGTGTGACAACCCGGTGCAACCACCCCCCTCGTCCGCCGGGCCCGGGTGACGCACCCGGCTCCCCGACAGCTCTCCAACCGATCCCGGAGCACCGACGCCCGAAGGAGGTGCGGGTCCGGCCGCCGTCCAGCGCGACGCGGTACGCCCGACCAGCATGAGCGAATTCCCCGCGTCACCTGCCCTCGAAGCCGCCCATGTGCACTGCCGGTCCCTCGAGCAGGCGCTCGTCCGGTTGCGCCGCGACGGCCTCGCCCGGATCACGGACTGGGGCGGCCGGCTCGCCGCGGTGCTACCCGCCGGCGGCCGGCTCCTGGCCGCCGGCAACGGCGGAAGCGCTGCCCAGGCCCAGCATCTGACCGCCGAGCTCGTCGGCCGGTACCGCCGCGAGCGGCCCGCCTACTCGGCCATCTCCCTGCACGCGGAGACCTCCAGCCTGACCGCCCTGGGCAACGACTACGGATTCGACCAGGTGTACGCGCGCCAGGTGGCCGCCCACGGCCGCCGCGGGGACGTCCTGGTCCTGCTGTCCACGTCGGGCCGCAGTGCCAACCTGATCAGCGCGGCCGTGACCGGCCGGTCGGCCGGACTGCGCGTGTGGGCCATGACCGGGCCGCAGCCCAACCCGCTGGCCGAGGCCGCCGACGAGACGCTGTGCGTCGCGGCCGACAGCACGGCGACCGTCCAGGAGGCCCACCTGGTCGCCGTGCACCTGCTGTGCGAGGCCTTCGACGCGGCACTCGTCGCCCCCCGTGCCGCGTCGGCCGGGCGCCCCTCCGCGCCCCGCGCGGTCGCGGCCCACAGGAGGGCGTCGTGACGGGGCTGAAGCCGCTGGTCGTCGTCGGGGACGTGCTGCTCGACGAGGACATCGAGGGCGTCGCCACGCGGCTGTCCCCGGATGCCCCGGCGCCCGTCGTCGACGTCGCCCGCGACCGGCGTCACCCCGGAGGTGCGGGGCTGGCCGCCACGCTGGCGGCCCGGGGCGGGCGTGAAGTGGTCCTGGTCACCGCGCTCGGCGACGACTCCGCCAGCGAGGCCGTACGCCGTGAACTGAGCGGCCGGGTCCGGCTGGTGGAGATCCCGCTGACGGGCAGCCTGCCGGTGAAGACCCGGGTACTGGCCGGCGGCCGCCCGCTGGTGCGGATCGACCGGGGCGGCGGTACGCCCGGCGAGCCCGGCCGGGCCGTGCGCGACGCGTTGGCGCAGGCCCACGCCGTGCTCGTCGCCGACTACGGACGGCACACGGCGAGCGCCGTCCGGGAGCAGCTGGCCGCCGCCGTCCCCCGCACTCCGCTGGTGTGGGACCCGCACCCCAGGGGCGACGCCCCCGTCCCGGGAGCCCGGCTCGTCACGCCGAACGCCGCCGAGGCGCGCAGCCTGTGCCCCGACGAGGGCGACTCGCTGCGGGCGCACGCCGAGCGCGGGGCGCGGCTCGCGGACCGCTGGCAGGCCGCGGGGGTCGCCGTGACGCTCGGGGAGCGCGGGGTGCTGCTGGCCCGGCCGGGGGGCGGTACGCCGATGCTGATCCCGGCGCCGTACCGGGCCGTCGGTGATCCGTGCGGGGCGGGCGACTGCTTCGCCGCCTCCACCGCCGGTGCCCTGGCGGACGGCGCGCTCCCGGAGGAGGCGCTGCAGCGGGCCGTCGCGGAGGCCGCCGCGTTCGTGGCGGAGGGCGGTGCCGGGAACCCGGCGCTGTGGCGGGCGGCGCCCGCGGCCGACGCGGCCGGCGCACCCGGGACCGACGCGTTCGCACTCGCCGAGCAGGTCCGGGCGCGCGGGGGCACGGTGGTGGCCACCGGCGGCTGCTTCGATCTGCTGCACGCCGGGCACGTCGGTCTGCTGGACAGCGCTCGGGGCATCGGCGACTGCCTCGTCGTCTGCCTCAACTCGGACGCCTCCGTCGCCCGGCTCAAGGGCCCGGGGCGCCCGCTCAACCCGGTGGCGGACCGCGTCCGCGTCCTCGAGGCCCTCGGCAGCGTCGACGCCGTCGCGGTCTTCGACGAGGACACCCCGGAGGAACTGCTCACCCGGCTGCAGCCCGACGTGTGGGTGAAGGGCGGCGACTACTGCGTCCAGGACCTGCCGGAGGCGGAGGTCCTGCGCGCGTGGGGCGGCCAGGCAGTCGTCCTGCCGTACCTGGACGGGCGGTCCACGACGCTGCTGGCCCGCCGTGCCGCGGAAGCCGCCATGCCGCCGCCCGCGCCGTGAGGGCCGGTGACGGCGGCACGGCGGCCCGGCCCCGGGCGCTGGTGCTGCGGGCGCTCGGCCTCGGTGACCTGCTGACTGCGGTTCCCGCCCTGAGGGCGCTACGGCGGCACCTGCCCGGCCACGAGCTCGTGCTGGCCGCCCCCGACCGACTGTCCGGGGCAGTCGCCGCGACCGGTCTGGTGGACCGGCTGCTGCCCGCCTCCGCCGCCGGACGGGCGGTACCTGCCGCACTGCCGTGGGACGGACCGGCACCCGACCTCGCCGTGGACCTGCACGGCAACGGCCCGCCGAGCCACCGGCTGCTGCAGCGGCTGCGTCCGCACCGGCTGTTCGCCTACGCGCACCCCGAAACGCCCGACATCGCCGGCCCCGCCTGGCAGGAGGACGAACACGAGCGGGACCGCTGGTGCCGGCTGCTGCGCTGGTACGGCATCCCCGCGGACCCCGCCGACCTGCGGATCCCGGCGCCCACGGCGCCCTCTCCCGCACCCGGCGCGGTCCTCGTGCACCCTGGGGCCGACGCACCTGCCCGCTGCTGGCCGAAGGAACGGTTCGCGGCCGTGGCCCGGGAACTGTGCCGGTCGGGTCACGACGTCGTGGTGACCGCGGGCGCGGGTGAGGATGCGCTGGCCCGGTTCGTGGCGGCGGAGGCCGGTCTGCCGCCGAGCGCGGTCCTGGGCGGTGCCGGTGACATGCCGTTCGACCGGCTGGCCGCGCTCGTCGCGCGGGCCCGCTGTGTGGTGGCCGGCGACACCGGGCCGGCCCATCTGGCCACGGCGCTCGGCACCTGCTCGGTCGTTCTGTTCGGACCGGTCGCCCCTCGCCTCTGGGGACCGCCGCCCGATGCACGGCACCGGGTGCTGTGGCACCCCGGGGACAACGACTCGGCCCGCCCCGGCGACGCCCACGGGCGTCTGCCGGACGAACGCCTGCTGAGAATCGGCGTCGACGAGGTCGTTCAGGCGGTACAGGAACTGCCGGAGCCGGG
This sequence comes from Streptomyces sp. NPDC059866, assembly GCF_042731325.1. Taxonomy (NCBI): domain Bacteria; kingdom Bacillati; phylum Actinomycetota; class Actinomycetes; order Kitasatosporales; family Streptomycetaceae; genus Streptomyces; species Streptomyces sp. NPDC059866. The sequence continues at coordinate 64,782 of NZ_JBHWJT010000016.1, forward strand.
CCAGGGCGCAGGGCGCGAGGGATGCGGCGCGACGGCCACCGGGCGGCCCACATCTCTCGGACCTCTGGGCCACTGAGCCGACCAGGACCTGCCGGCCACTGAGCCGATGGCCCAGGACCCTCGGCCGACCCCGGCCGGCCCCGCCGTCAAGCAGCCGTGCCCAGCTCCGGCTGAGCCGCCCCACCACGCTCGCCGGTCCGCAGCGGCACCGGCGTCGTACTGCGCCGCTCCCGCAGGAAGAAGCCCGCTCCGATCGCACCGGCGATGATCAGCCCACCGGTCACCAGCGCGCCACGGGCACCCGCAAGTTCCATGAGAAGCCCCAGCGCGGGCGGCCCGGCCAGGCCCCACCCGGTGCTGATGCTGCCCCACACGCCCAGCACGCGGCCCCGCATGTGGGCGGGCGGATCGGTCTGGAGGACGGTGGTCCCGGCCGTGTCGGAGACGGACTCCACGACGGCCATGGGCAGGACCAGCACCAGCAGGACGGCGAGCGACGGCGACAGTCCCGCCACGGCCTGGAGCAGGGCGCCCACGGCGGCCAGGGTGCCCACCAGCCGCACGGACGGCCGCCGCAGCCTGGCCCCGAGCACCGCGCCGAGGATGCCGCCCACGGCGAGGACGGTGGAGACCGTGCCGAACGCCCCGGCGCCGCCGGCGAGCGGGCCGGTGACGAGGACGGCCAGGGTGAGTCCGTAGTTCCGGCCGAAGACCGCGCTGATCCCGGTGACGCCCGCGAGCGCGACCAGCCGGGGGCGGCGCAGGAAGTAGGCAAGGCCCTGCCGCACGGTCATGTCGTGACCGGACTTCCCGGAGCCCCGCTGGGCGGGAATGGCGGGCGTGCTGGGCACGGTCTGCCGGACGGCCCCGGCGGCGGGGCGCAGGAAGGGGATGACCGAGGCGACGAAGAGGAAGGATGCGCCGTTGGCGGCGTAGGCGGCAAAGGTGCCGAGGAAGCCGACCGTCACGCCGGCGAGCGCGGTGCCGGCGAGCCGGCCGGCGCTGTGCACCAGGGAGCCCACGCCGATCGCGGAGGGGACGTCCGCCGTCGGGACCAGGTCGTTGCCGAGCAGGGCGCAGGCCGGTCCGTCGACGGTGGCGATGGTGCCGGTGACGGCGGCCAGGACCAGCAGGACCGTCAGGTCGAGCCGGTCCGTCGCCACGAGGAGGGCTGTGACGAGGGCGACGACACCGAGGAGGGCCTGGCTGACCATGGCCGTCAGCTTCCGGGGCCAGCGGTCGACGGCTGCGCCGCCCGCGAGGCTCACGAGCAGGGCGGGGGCGGCCTGCACGGACACGGACAGGCCCGTGGCAGCAGCCGATCCGGTGATCTGCAGCACCAGCAGGTTCTGCACCGTGAGCTGCATCCACGTACCGGCGTTGGACACGAAGTTCGCCAGCGACCACCAGCGCATGCTGCGGTACTTCAGGGACCGCCACGGCGAGCGGGACTCACCCGTGGACGGCTCCGCGGACGGCGCGGCGGCGTCCGGCGCGGAGGCGGCGGGAGGCACGGAAGAGGCAGGGGTGGAAGACACAGGAGTTCTCGATGAGAGGGGTCCCGGGGGACTCGGGTCGGGAATCGGCAATCCGCGGGAGCTCGGAACACCGGCTGCGCTGCGCGGTCACTCCGCCCGGATCTTTCGGGCCGCCGCGCTGTTCGGAAAGCCCGTCCTCGGCACACCTGCCGGGACATCGGAGCACGGCGTCGCCCATCGTGGCAGACGGGACTTCCGAGTCACGTCGCGCACCCTCGGGCGAGGCGGTCGAGAAGCACCAAGTCGCAGAAGCCCACCGGGATTTGCCGCATCCTGTGCACTTGCTCACAACCTCCCCGGCGCCCTCGCCGGAGGACCGTGCCGTCCGGTGTTATCCGGCGCGGGACGAGGGGCACCCGGAAGGGTGGGGGAAGCCCCCGTACCTCTCACCGACGTGGAGGCGTCATGGCTGGTATCAACCCCCCTGATCTGCAGAAAGCCCTGTCCGGCGCGGAGTACCCGGCCGACCGGGACCAGCTGGCGAAGGTCGCCAAGAAGAATCACGCGCCCAAGGAGGTCACCGAGCGGATCTCGCACCTCGGCAAGAAGGAGTTCCAGAACCCCGCCGAGGTGAGCAAGGCCGTGTTCGGCAAGGAGTGATCAACCTCACGGACGCGGCGGCCGGCGCTTCGAGCCCGGCCGCCGTCCTCATGGGCGCACGGCCGTTCAGCCGACGTACCTGCGGGCGGGAGAAGTGCGCCGCGCCCGTTCCAGGGCGGCCAGCCGGGCCTCGAGGTCGGCCGGGACCGGGTCGCGCTGTCTGAGCACCCAGGGGAGCCCTGCCGCCGCACGGGCGAAGGCACGTGCGGACGCCCGGTCGCGCGGCACGGTGCGCAGCAGGTACCAGGTGCGGCGCAGGGCCGATGGCCAGGGGCGGCGCAGCCAGGTGAACCACAGGGTGTTGCGCAGGCCGAGGATCCGTCGGCCGGTGCTGTCGCGGACCGGTGACGCGGCGTGATGGATGGTCAGTTCCGGAACGTAACTCAGCCAGTACCCGAGGCGCAGCAGGTCGGTGGCGAGGAGTTCTTCCTCCCCGCCGATCCAGAGCCCGGGGTGGAAGCCGCCGACGGCCCGGAACGCGTCGGCCCGCAGCACGGTCGCGGCGGCGAGGAACGAGCCCAGGGCGGGGCCGGGCAGCCAGTCGGGGCCCGCCAGGGGCGAGTCGCGCAGCTCGGCGACCACGGGGTCCTCCTCCCCGGACGGCTCGACGACGATCCGGGCCGTGACGGCCGCGAGCGTGGGATGCGCGTCGAGCAGGTCCGCGGCCCGCCGCAGAGAGCCCGGCTCCCACCAGGTGTCGTCGTCGCAGAACGCCACGTACGGCGTCCGTACCTGCCGCACCGCGAGATTGCGGCCGACCGCCCCCAGGTTCCGGCCCGGGCGCAGCAGGAGCACCTCCGGAAAGTGCTGCGCGACGGCCTCGGCGGTGCCGTCGCGGGACCCGTTGTCGGTGACGACGACCCGGGGCCGCTCGGGCAGCTCCCGCAGGATGCGCAGGGTGCGCAGCAGTTCGGCGCGCCGGTCGCGGGTGATCACGACGACGGTCGTACGGGGGTCAGGTCCCGGCCCGTCGCCGTACGTCGTGTCAGCTCGACCCACGTCGTCCCCCCTCTCCGCCACCCGCCTCGTCCAGCAGCCGGGCCGCATGCTCGACCGGGGCGGGGAGCCGTTCGCGGTCCCGGAGGGCCGCGGGGAGCCGGACGAGCGTGCCGCGCAGGACCGCCACGGCCTCCGGCTCGCCCCTGGCCGCGGCGGCGAGGAGGTGGCCGGTGTGCCGCAGGGCCACCGGCACGGGCCGCCGGAGCCAGGCGGTGAGCAGGGCGTTGCGCCGCACGACCGCGGACCGGCCGGGCCGCCCGCCGGGGTCGGGGTGGTGCAGGGCGATCACCTCGGGGACATGGCAGACGCCCCAGCCGCGGGCTGCCAGGTCGTAGGCGAGCAGTGTCTCCTCACCACCGAAGAACAGCACCCGGTGATAGCCCCCGGCGTCGAGGAAGGCGCTGCGCCGGACCACGGCCGCGCACCCGAGGAAGCCGAGGACGGGGCGGCCGGGAAGATCGGGGTCGGACGGCAGCGGCGAGTCCGCGAGTACGGAGTTCAGCGGGTCCTCCACGGCGTCCGGGCCGACCAGGGTGCGCGCGGCCAGCAGCCCGAGGCGCGGGTGGGCGTCGAGCACGTCGGCGGCGGCGTCCAGGGCGCCGGGTGCCCACCAGGAGTCGTCGTCGCTGAAGGCGACGTACGGGGTGGTGGCGTGGCGGGCGGCGAGGTTGCGGCCCGGGGCACCGGTGTTGCGGCCGACCGCGAGGACACGTGCATCCACCGGATGGGCCCGTACCGCGGCCACCGTCGCGTCGGTGGAGCCGTTGTCCACGACGACGACCGGTGGCCGCTCGGGGAGGGCGGCCAGCCGGTCGAGGGTTCGGAGCACGCTCCGGCAGCGGTTGCGGGTGATCATCGCGACCGTGACGCGGGGGGCGGCGTCGGGCATGGGCTCCTCCGGGACGGGAGTGTCGGCCTTCACGCGCTCTCCGCTAGGAGTTTGCGCACGGCGCTCGCCACGTCCCGGGCCGTGGTGTCGTCCTGCCCGAGCACGATGCCGGGCACGCCGAGGAGGCAGGCCGGCGGGACGAGCGAGACGACGGGAGTGCCGGTGGCCGCGGCGAGGTGGGCCGCGCCCGGGGCGCCGGCGACGACGGCATCGGCGGCGTGCAGGACACCGGTGAGCCGTCGCGGGTCGGTGCGGCCGCCGAGGTCGATCGCCGTGGCGCCGCTGACATACCGGGTCAGGGCGGTCTCCTCCGGTCCGCCGGTGACGACGACGCGATGGCCGGCATCGGCGAGCTCGGCAACGGCCTCGGAACAGCGGTCCGGGGTCCACACGTCGGCCCCTGGGTGTACGACGACGTAGGGGCCGTTGCCCGTGAGGCCCGTGGTGTCGGGCGGCGGGATCACGCGCAGCCGTCCGTCATCGCCCGCCCTGGGCAGGAAGCCCATCGCGGCGGCCGTGTCGAGGGCCGCCGCGGCCTCGTCCTGGCCCGGCAGGCATCGGTGGCCGACATCGAGGAGGCCGTCGTCGCCGTCCGCGCCGTCGGCACCGATCCGACGCACCCGTGCCCTCCGCAGCAGCCGCGCGGTGGGCAACGGACTGCGCCCCTGCGCTGCGAGGACGAGCGCCACGTCGTAGCAGGCCTCGCGCAGGACCCGCAGAAAGCCATCGCCGTCCGTCCGGTCCGGTCCCGGCGGCTCCCAGGGCGCGTCCCATGCGAGGACGTCGTCGACGTGGGGCAACAGCCGGGCGGCGGGCGCGCCGTCGGGTTCGCACATCACCGTGACGTGGGCGGCCCGGGTGGCGACGGCGCGGACAGCCGGTCCGGCCAGCAGCACACCGCAGAACCCGTCCGGGCGTACGACGAGCGCCTTCACCGCAACCGTTCCCCTCGCCCGTCACCAGCAACACGCATGACGGGTACCTCCCTCGGCGCGCAGGGTCCGGCGGTCCGCCGACACATCCGCGAAGTGGGCGATGGTGCGCCGGAACCCTTCTTCCCAGGTGACCCTCGGAACCCAGCCGAAGATCTCCCGGACCAGGGTCGTGTCGGGGCGGCGCCGGGCCGGATCATGCGGGCGGCGGGCGGTGAACTCCAGGCGTGAGTGCGAGCCGGTGAGCTCGATCACCCGGCGGGCGATCTCCCGGATGGTCGGCTCGTCGCCGCCGCCGATGTTGACGGGGCGGACGGACCGGCTCGCAGCCACCAGCAGCACGCCGTCGACCATGTCGTCGACATGGCACAGGGAGCGGGTCTGGCTGCCGTCGCCCTCGATGATCAGCGGTGCCCCGGCCAGCGCCCGCGTGATGAAGGTGGGGACCGCCTGGTGGCCGTCCGCCCGCATCCGTGGACCGTAGGTGTTGAACACGCGAACGATTCCGGCGTCGGTGCCGTGGGCAGTCGCGTACGCGGTGGCCAGTGCCTCGGCGAAGCGTTGGGCCTCGTCGTGGGCGCTGCGCGGTCCCACGGGGTCGACGTGGCCGCAGTAGTCCTCGCGCTGGGGATGCACCAGTGGATCGCCGTAGACCTGGCACCCGGAGCCGAGCAGGAACCGAGCGCCTGCCCGGTCCGCGACGGCCAGCGCGTTGCGGGTGCCGCGGCCGGCGGTGTCGAGCGCGTCCAGAGGGTGCCGCCGGCACTCGGCGGACGAGGCCGGGCCCGCGAAGTGCAGGATCAGGTCGTACGGAGCCTCCAGGGCGTCGGGGCAGCCGGGCTCGGCCAGGTCGAGTTCGAGGAACCGGAAACCAGGTCGGCCGACCAGGTGCCGGACATTGGCCTGAGACCCCGACGAAAGGTTGTCCACACAGTCGACGTCGACCCCGCTGCCGAGGAGGCGTTCGCACAGGTGCGAGCCGAGGAACCCGGCGCCGCCGGTCACCAGGGCCCGCTCCCAGCGGCACCCGGCCGTCGGCAGGGCGGAGAACGTCATCGGCGTCATGAGCACAACCTTCCTTCCGCCGTGAGGACGGACGGGGCTGTTCGAGTGCCCCACGGAGTCGCTTTTATCCTCCGCCGCCCGATAGGGGAGTGCCACATGGTGCTGCGCTTGACAGCGGACTGACGACGACACTCCGCACCCACCCTGCACCTCGCTCCTGTCCCCGGCCGGGTCGGCCACTCGCACGTCGACCGGGCGTCGGCGCTCACCCCTGACCGCCGCCAACAGCGCGCGTTCTCCCACCTGTTCTCGCGCGGCCGGGTCCCCGTCACCCCCTCGGACACGGTCGTCTGGTGCACTTCCCCCGCGTCCTGAGACAGTTGACGAGACCTCAGGGGGATCTGTGACGCGTCGTCAGAAGCGGTTCGGAGCAGGCAGAACGTTACTGGCATTACTCACGGCACTCGGCGCGCTGGCCGGAGCGGCCCTGGTGGGGGCGGCACCGGCCGGCGCCGCTGAGGACACGACCCGGATCGCGCCGGGCGTCGTCTACCGGGAACTCGACATCCAGGCGGCCCGAGGACCGACGCACGCCCATGTGCTGAGCGTCGACCTGCGCGACCCTCGGGTACGCCTCGACCTGCTGTACCCCGGAGCGGTGGCCGCACGGGCGACCGTCTCCCAACTCGCCGACGCCCGGGGGGCCGTCGCCGGGGTCAACGGGGACTTCTTCAACATCACCGAGGTCCAGCACCCGGGCGTGCAGGCGACCGGCGCGAGCGTCGGACCGGTGATCGCGCGCGGCACGGCACTGAAGGCGGCGGTGCCGAACGGCCAGCGTTTCGGTCCCGCCCTGCCGCCGGGCACGAGCACCCAGGACGTCGTGGGCGTCGGGGTCGACCGGCGGGCCCGGCTGGACAGCCTGGCGCTGGACGGCGCGGTCACCACGCCTGCGGTGCGACTGCCGCTCGGCGGGCTCAACCAGTACGCGTTGCCGGTGGGCTCGGTCGGTGCGTTCACCTCGGCCTGGGGCAGCGCCTCCCGGGTGCGTGCCACGTGCGGCACGGACACCGACCGGGCGGCGCCGTGCAGCACGGACACCTACGAGGTGACGGTCAGGGACGGTCGGGTGGTGTCGGCCGCGGACACTCCCGGAAGCGGCCCGATCGCCGAGGGGACCACCGTGCTGGTGGGCCGGGAGGCGGGTGCCCAGCAGCTGCGGAAGTTCTCGACGGGCGAGCCCGTGCAGGTACGCCACCGGCTGGTGGCGCAGAAGTCGTGGGTCCCGTACCGCTTCGCTCTCGGCGGCTATCCGGTCCTCAGGGACGGCCTGCCGTTGGCCGGTCTGGACGACCGGACCTCGGCCGTACGCACGGCCGTGGGCCTCGCGGACGGCGGGCGTCGCGTGCTGCTGCTGGCGGTGGACGGTGCGCCGGAGTACCGCACCGGTCTGACGATCGCCGAAGTGGCCGACACCATGCGGCAGCTGGGCTCGGTGGACGCCTTCAGCCTGGACGGCGGCGGTTCGTCGACGCTGGTCGCCCGCACGCCGGGCGCGGGCGGGGTGTCCGTGCGCAATCACCCCACCGACGGAGTGGAGCGCCCGGTTCCGAACGGCATCGGGGTCTTCTCCGCGGGCTGACCCCGCCCTTCCACGCGGTCCTCACGGTCTCAGACCGCTGACGATGTCAGCCGTGGCCGTGAGGCCGCTGTGGATGGTCGGGGCGACGCTGGAGCTCGCGAGGTAGAAGCCGAGCAGCAGGCAGACGATCGCGTGGGTGGGCTTGAGCCCACCGTTGCGCAGAAAGATCACTGCCAGGATCAGAAGCAGCAGCACCACAGAGATGGAAATGGCCATGGTCAACCTCCTCCGCCACGTCCACTGCGCGGCCTTCGGCCGCAAGTGTGGCGCAGCGGAGGGTTCGTCCGGGCAGCTGACATGTCCCCCGAACGTGTGGTCTCTACGCCGGCTCGTGGGCGTCCAGGAACGCCTCCAGGCCGAGCAGGTCGTCGGTGTTGATGAAGTCGACGTCGGCGGCGAGCAGCTCGGTCCACAGCGCGTCCCGGGCGGGGCCGGCCAGGTCCGGGGTGGCCCAGAACCGCACCTTCTGCCCGCGTGAGTGCGCCGCCTGCATGATGGTCCGCAGCTTCTGCCGCTCGGCCTCCGGGAAGGGGCCCACGCCCTGCCAGGTGAAGTTCCGCGTCCAGTTGTCGCTGATCAGCGGGATGAAGGAGGCGGGCGCCGGGCTGCCGAGGTCCGCGAGCCGGCCGTCGTAGAAGGCCCGGCGCACGGTCTGCGCCTCCATGGGCACGCGGGCCCCGCGGTCGCCGGAGATGACGGCGGTGACGGGCCCGGGGAGGACCCGGCCGTGGGCGTATGTCGTGAACAGGTGCTTGTAGCGGCGCAGATGGCGGTCGAGTTCGAGGTACGTCGAGGCGCCCTCGGTCTTGATGTCGATGAGCAGCTGCAGGGAGCCGCGGTGACCGCGGTACACCCGGCCGTGGTTGGCCTTGACGCGGGCGGCGAGGGTGTCGAGGTAGAGGGACTCCAGCGTGCGCGCCGGGTCGAGGTCCTCCGGGTCGTGGGCGACGAGGAGCTGGTCGCCGACGAGGTAGATGTCGGCCTCGACGCTGCCGAAGCGGTGGTCGAGCGCGTCGAGGAGCGGGCGCGGGTGCTCGTAGTCGTTGTGGGCGTGGGCTCGCCACAGCGGGCGCGGGCCGTGCTTCTTCGCTTCGCCCGCGATCGCGCTCGCGCCGGGCAGGGCGACCGCGCCCGCGAGGGCGGCGCCGAGAGTGGTGAGGGCTCTGCGACGGGTGGTGAGGGCCATGCTCTGCCTCCCTGGTGGACGGATGGAAACCCCAGCGAGTATGCGGTTCCGTAGCGTCCAAGAGGCAGGCCCGGGCAGGGAGTTGGCCGGACCGCCGTCATCAGTTCACTTCACCGGACCGGGGCACACCGAAAAGCCCGCCCCAGGTGGGGCGGGCTTTCCTCGGGATTCCCGCGGGCGTCGACCGCGCTTCTCCAGGTGTACGTCAGGGGGCCTGAAGGTCCACCAGCTCGGCCAGCGCGCCACGGTGGGCACCTGCGGTGCCGTACGCGAGGGAGTCCGCCTTGGCCCGCTTCAGGCAGAGGTGGACCGGGTGTTCCCAGGTCATCCCGATACCGCCGTGCAGTTGCAGCGCCTCCTCGGCGGCCCGGACGGCCACGGGCGCGGCGTACGCCTGCGCGACCGCGACGGCCACGTCGACGTCCTCGCCGGTCGCCAGCGCGTCCGCCGCACCCCGTGCCGCGGCCCGAAGGTTGACGACCTCCAGCCACAGCTGGGCGAGCCGGTGCTTGAGCGCCTGGAACCCGCCGACGGGGCGATTGAACTGCTTGCGCTCCTTCAGGTAGCGAACCGTTTCCGTCAACGACCAGTCGGCGAGGCCCAGTTGCTCCGAGGCGAGCAGCCCGGCCGCGCTCAGCAGGGCTCGTCGTACGGCGGGCTCCGCGTCGCCCAGCCGACGCCCCGCCGCCCCTTCGAAGCGCACCCGTGCCACCGGCCGGGTCAGGTCGAGCGACACCTGCGGCACCACGGTCACGGCATCGCGCTCCACGGCGTACAGCCCGCCGTCGTCCGCAGGCACGAGCAGCACGTCCGCGGCCGAGGCGTCCGCGATGCCGGTCAACTCGCCGTGCAGAACGCCGTCCTCGAGTCGTACGGCCGGGAAGGCGGCGCCCGGAGCGAGGTGCAGGGCGACGGCGAGGGCGCCGATCGTCCGCCCGGACGCCAGCCGGGCGAGCAGCTCGGCGGAGTCGTCGCAGGCCAGCAGGGCCTCGGTGGCGACGACGGCACTGGTCAGATACGGCACGGGCGCCACCGCCCGCCCCAACTCCTCCAGGACGACGGCGGCTTCGCGGTGCGAGGCCCCCTGACCGCCCCGGTCCTCCGGCACCAGCAGCCCGGCCAGCCCCATACCGTCGGCGAGGAGCTTCCACAACTCCATGTCGTGCGGCGCGTCCGACTCGCTGCGGGCGATCACACCGGCCGCGTCGCAGTGGTCGGTGAGCAGGTCCCGGACGGCGGCGCGCAGCGCCTCTTCCTCCTCGGAGTAGAGCAGGTCGGTCATCGGGCCAGGTCCTTCCACGCGACGTCCTTGTCGGTGCGCGGCTCGGCAGGCAGGCCCAGGACGCGCTCGGCGACGATGTTGAGCAGGACCTCGCTGGTCCCGCCCTCGATGCTGTTGCCCTTGGAGCGGAGGTAGCGGTAGCCGGCTTCCCGGCCGGTGAAGTCCACGAGTTCGGGTCGGCGCATGGTCCAGTCGTCGTACAACAGGCCCTCCTCGCCGAGGAGTTCGACCTCCAGACCGCTGATCTCCTGGTTGAGGCGGGCGAACGACAGCTTCATGCCGGAACCCTCGTAGCCGGGCTGGCCCGCGACGAGCTGCTGGCGCAGCCGTTCGCCGGTGAGCCGGGCGACCTCGGCCTCGACCCACAGCTTCAGCAGCCGCTGGTGGAGGTCATGGGTGCGCAGTTCGGGGCGCTCGCGCCAGGTCTTCGCGACCGGGCCGATCATGCCGCCCTCGCGGGGCAGCCGCATACCGCCGATGGAGACGCGCTCGTTCATCAGGGTGGTCTGCGCGACCCGCCAGCCGTCGCCGATCGGGCCGAGGCGTCGCGAGTCCGGGATACGGACGTCGGTGAGGAACACCTCGTTGAACTCGGCCTCGCCGGTGATCTGGCGCAGCGGACGCACCTCGACACCCGGGTCGGTCATGTCGCAGATGAAGTACGTGATGCCCCGGTGCTTGGGCACGTCCGGGTCGGTGCGGGCGATGAGGATGGCCCAACGGGCGAGATGGGCGCTGGACGTCCACACCTTCTGCCCGTTGACGACCCACTCTTCGCCTTCCCGTACGGCCCGGGTGCCGAGCGCGGCCAGGTCGGAGCCGGCGCCCGGCTCGCTGAAGAGCTGGCACCAGACCTCTTCCCCCGTCCACAGGGGCCTGAGGTACCGCCGCTTCTGCTCCTCGGTGCCGAAGCCGAGGATCGTCGGCGCGGCCATGCCGAGGCCGATGCCGATCCGCCGCGGGTCGTTGTCGGGGGCGTCGGCGGCCTCCAACTCGGCGTCCACGACGGCCTGGAGGGAGCGCGGGGCACCGAGTCCCCCCAGTCCCTCGGGGTAGTGCACCCAGGCGAGCCCGGCGTCGAAGCGGGCCCCGAGGAAGTCGAGCCGGTCCGTGGTGGCCGGTGGATGTGCGGCCAGCAACTCCTGGGTGCGACTGCGCAGTTCCATGGCGTCGATCATGCTGCCTCCTCCATGACGACGGCGATCCTGCCGGTGGTGACGCCGTCCGCCACCCGCTGCACAGCGGCCGCGGCCCCGCTGAGCGGCACCCGCTCGCTCACCAGCGGCTTGATGGCGCCCTGCGCGGCCAGCTCGGTGAGCTGCTCGTGGCAGTGCTGGACCAGCTTCGGGTTCTTGGTGTTGTACAGGCCCCAGTGCAGGCCGAGGATCGAGTAGTTCTTCACCAGGGCGTGGTTGAGCGCGGGGCTGGGGATCGACCCGCTCGCGAAGCCGACGACCACGATCCGCCCCTCGAAGGCGACGGTCTTGGCCGACTGGGCGTAGGCCTCCCCGCCGACCGGGTCGTAGATCACGTCGGCGCCCCGGCCACCGGTGGCCTCCTTCACGGCCGCGACGACATCCGCGGCACGCCGGTCGATCACCACGTCGCAGCCAAGCTCGCGGGCGACGGCGGCCTTCTCGGCACCGCCGACGACACCGATGACCTTGGCGCCTGCCGCCTTGCCGAGCTGCACGGCCGCGCTGCCGACCCCTCCTGCGGCGGCGTGGACGAGCAGGGTCTCGCCGGCCTCCAGCCGGGCCCGGCGGTGCAGGCCGAACCAGCCCGTCTGGTAGCCGATGTGCAGGGCGGCGGCCTCCGCGTCGTCCAGCGCGTCGGGCGCGGGCAGCGTTGCGGCGGCGTCCGCGACGGCGTACTCGGCGAAACCGCCGTACGGCAGCGCCGGGTTGGCGATCACGCGGCGGCCGTCCTCGGTTTCGCCGCAGATCTCCACGCCCGGCGTGAAGGGCAGCGGGGGCCGCACCTGGTACTGGCCCCGGCACAGCAGGGCGTCAGGGAAGTTGATGTTCGCGGCCCGCACCCTCAGCAGGACCTGGCCGTCGCCGGGCGTGGGCGGCGCCACGTCCGCGAGGCGCATCACCTCGCCCGGCTCGCCGTTCTCGTGCACCTGCCATGCCTGCATGCGGGGCCTCCACGCGACTTCCTCGTCCGACCGGGGTCGATCGCATACTAAGCGGTCGCTTGCCCATCAGGGAACAGTCGCGTACGTCACGCAGGCCGGAACGGGTCACGCCCGCTTGGGCCGCGCCCGCACATGCATCCGCTCCCCCTGCGGCCCGAACAGGCTCAGGAACTCCACCGGCCCCTCCCCCGTCGACCCGAACCAGTGCGGCACGCGCGTGTCGAACTCGGCGGCCTCCCCCGCCGTGAGCACCACGTCGTGCTCCCCCAGCACCAGCCGCAGCTTTCCGGACAGCACGTACAGCCACTCGTAGCCCTCGTGGACGCGCGGGTCGGGCTCCACCGACCGCCGCGGCTCAACCATCTTGTAGGCCTGCAGCCCGCCCGGCTGCCGGGTCAGCGGATAGAGCGTCCGGCCGTACCGCTGGATCGGCTCTGCTCGCACCCGGGGGTCGCCGACCGGCGGGGCGCCCACCAGCTCGTCCAGCGGCACCTGGTGCGCCTGCGCGATCGGCAGCAGCAGCTCCAGGCTGGGCCTTCGCAGTCCCGACTCCAGCCGGGAGAGCGTGCTGACGGAGATGCCGGTCGCCTCCGACAGCGCCGCGAGGGTCACCTCCCGCTCCTTGCGGATCCGCCGCAGCCGGGGGCCCACCCCCGCGAGAACCTCGTCCGTAGTCATGACGCTATTGCAGAATCAGCAAAGGCGTTTGTCAATCGGCCTTCCCTGGGCGACGGTCTCGGTGGAGGTGGTCACCATGACCGAGACATACGAAGTGGTCGTCGTCGGCGGCGGCACGGCCGGCCTGTCCGCCGCGCTCGTCCTGGGGCGGGCCAGGCGCCGCACCCTGGTCGTCGACGCCGGCGAGCCCCGCAACGCACCGGCGGCCCACATGCAGGGCTATCTGTCGCGGGACGGCATGCCGCCCGCCGAGTTCCTGGCGATCGGCCGCGAGGAGATCGCGCGGTACGGCGTGGAGCTCGTCCGGGACACCGTGGTGGACGCCACCAAGGGTGAGGACTTCGCCGTGGAGCTCGCGAGCGGACGTACCGTGCACGCCTGGCGGCTCGTCGTCACCACGGGGCTCAAGGACGAACTGCCGACGCTGCCCGGGGTCGCCGAGCGGTTCGGGCGGGATGTGCTGCACTGCCCCTACTGCCACGGCTGGGAGGTGCGCGACCAGGCCTTCGGCGTGCTCGCCACCAGCCCGCTCAGCGTGCACCAGGCCTTGATCGTCACCCAGTGGTCCAAGGACGTCACCTTCTTCCTGCACGAGGTCGCCGAGAACGACCTGACGGACGACGACCTGCGCCGCCTCGCCGCGGCCGGGGTGGACGTGGTGCCCGGTGAGGTCGCCGGCCTGGTGGTGGAGGACGACCGGCTCACCGGGGTCCGGCTCGCGGACGGTACGGCCCACGCCCGCGAGGTGCTGTTCGTCGCGCCCCGCGCCGTCCCGCAGACCGGCTTGCTTCAGCGGCTCGGCGCCGAGCTGAACGAGACCCCGTTCGGCGCCTACCCCGTGGTCGACGCGACGGGCCTGACGACCGTGCCCGGCGTGTGGGCCGCGGGCAACGCCATGGGCTTCTCGGAGCAGGTCGTGAACGCGGCGAGCGGTGGCTACCGCGCGGGCGCCACGATCAACGGGGAACTGCTGATGACCGACCTCGACGCGGCCGTGCGGGTGTAGTTGCGGCCTCCCCCGTTGCACCATGGCTGCATGCTGCTGACCCGGCTCGCCGACGTGTCCCGGGAGGTCGCCGCCACCTCGGCGCGGTCCCGCAAGATCGCCCTGCTCGCCGGGTTGTTCCGGGACGCGGAGGCGGACGACGTGCCGGTCGTCATCCCCTACCTCGCGGGCCGGCTCCCGCAGGGACGGCTCGGCATCGGCTGGAAGGTGCTGAGCCGCCGGGTCGCCCCCGCCACCGAGCCGACCCTGACCGTGCGCGAGGTGGACGCCCGGCTCACCGGGATCGGCAAGGTCACCGGCACCGGCTCGCAGGCCGAACGGGCCCGGTTGGTCGGGGAGTTGATGGGTGCGGCGACCGAGGGCGAGCAGCGGTTCCTGTTCGGGCTGATCACCGGCGAGGTCCGGCAGGGCGCCCTGGACGCGGTCGCGGTGGAGGGGCTCGCCGAGGCGACCGGGGCGCCGCCCGCGGACGTCCGGCGGGCGGTGATGCTGGCCGGGTCGCTGCAGACGGTGGCGCAGACGCTGCTCGCGGAGGGACCCGGGGCGCTGGAGCGGTTCCGGCTCACCGTCGGCCGTCCCGTCCTGCCGATGCTGGCGCACACCGCGTCCTCGGTGGCGGAGGCGGTCGGCAGGCTGGGCGCCTGCGCGGTGGAGGAGAAGCTGGACGGCATCCGCGTCCAGGTGCACCGCGACGGCGACGACATACGCCTCTACACCCGCACCCTCGACGACATCACCGACCGGCTGCCCGAGCTGACGAAGGCCGCGCGGGAACTGCGCGGCGCGCGCTTCGTGCTGGACGGCGAGGTCATCGCGTTCGACGCCGCCGGACGGCCCCGTTCGTTCCAGGAGACGGCCGGCCGGGTCGGCTCCCGGGTGGACGTGACGACGGCCGCCCGGGCGGTGCCGGTCTCTCCCGTCTTCTTCGACGCGCTGTCCGTCGACGGCCGCGACCTGCTCGACCTGCCGTTCGCCGAGCGGCACGCGGAGCTGGCCCGCCTGGTCCCCGAACCGATGCGGGTACGGCGCACGCTGGTCTCCGGCCCCGAGGACATACCGGTCGCGGAGGACTTCCTCGCCGGGACGCTCCGCCGCGGCCACGAGGGCGTCGTGGTCAAGGCCCTCGACGCGCCCTACAGCGCCGGCCGGCGGGGCGCCTCGTGGCTGAAGGTCAAGCCCGTCCACACCCTCGACCTGGTGGTGCTGGCCGCCGAGTGGGGCCACGGCCGCCGCACCGGCAAGCTCTCCAACCTGCACCTGGGCGCCCGCACCGCGGACGGCGGCTTCGCCATGCTCGGCAAGACCTTCAAGGGCATGACCGACGCGATGCTGACCTGGCAGACCGAACGGCTGCGGGAGCTGGCCGTCGAGAACACCGGTCAGGTGGTGACCGTACGCCCCGAACTGGTCGTCGAGATCGCCTACGACGGACTGCAGAGGTCCACCCGCTATCCGGCCGGCGTCACCCTCCGCTTCGCCCGCGTGGTCCGCTACCGCGAGGACAAGCGCCCGGAGGAGGCGGACACCGTCGAGACACTGCTGGCCGCGCACCCGGAGGTGGCCCCTTGACGGGCAGACGAAGTGCCGGACTGCTCCTCTTCCGGCACACCGACCAGGGCCTTCAGGTGTTGCTCGGCCATATGGGCGGCCCCTTCTTCGTCAAGCGGAACACCGGGGCGTGGACCGTGCCGAAGGGCGAGTACGACCCCCGGGAGCCCGCATGGGAGGCCGCCCGCCGGGAGTTCGAGGAGGAGCTCGGGCTGCCGCCGCCGGACGGCGAGGCGGTCCCGCTGGGGGAGGTCCGGCAGACCAACGGCAAGATCGTCACGGCCTGGGCGGTCGAGGCCGACCTGGATCCGGCGTCCATCAGCCCCGGCACCTTCACGATGGAGTGGCCGCCGAAGTCGGGACGCACCCAGGAGTTCCCCGAACTGGACCGCGTGGAGTGGTTCGGCCTGGACCGGGCCCGCGAGGTGATCGTCAAGGCCCAGGCCACGTTTCTCGACCGCCTGGCGGAGCACTCGGCCTGAAGAGATGTGTACGCGTTGCGGTGCCCGGCACCGCGCGGGAAGGTCGAAGCACAGTCGCTCCCGAGGAGGTCGGCCATGCCCATCGCAACGGTGAACCCGGCGAACGGCGAGACGCTCAAGACGTACGAGGCCATGGACGCCGAGGAGATCGAGCGCCGGCTCCAGCTCGCCGAGGCCACGTTCCGCACGTACCGGCAGAGCAGCTTCGTCGACCGTGCACGCCTGCTGGTCCAGGCCGCGAACCTCCTGGACGAGGACCAGCAGGACATCGCCCGTGTGATGACCACCGAGATGGGCAAGCCGATCAAGCAGGCGCGCGCGGAGGCCGCGAAGTGCGCCAAGGCGATGCGCTGGTACGCCGAGCACGCCGAGGAACTGCTCGTCGACGAGGAGCCCGCCGACTCCGATGTGAAGGACTCCGGCGCCTCCCGGGTCCGGGTCCGCTACCGGCCGCTCGGCCCGGTGCTCGCGGTGATGCCGTGGAACTTCCCGCTGTGGCAGGTGATCCGCTTCGCGGCGCCCGCGCTGATGGCGGGCAACGTGGGCCTGCTCAAGCACGCCTCGAACGTGCCGCAGACCGCGCTCTACCTGGAGGACCTCTTCCACCGGGCGGGCTACACCGAGGGCTGTTTCCAGACCCTGCTCATCGGCTCCGGACAGGTCGACGAGATCCTGCGCGACGAACGCGTCAGGGCGGCCACCCTCACCGGCAGCGAGCCCGCGGGCCGCGCGGTCGCCTCCACCGCCGGCGAGATGGTCAAGAAGACGGTGCTGGAACTGGGCGGCAGCGACCCGTACATCGTCATGCCGTCGGCCGACCTCGACCGTGCCGCGCAGGTCGGGGTGACTGCGCGCGTGCAGAACACCGGGCAGTCCTGCATCGCCGCCAAACGGTTCATCGTGCACACGGACGTCTACGACGCCTTCGCCGAGCGGTTCGTCGAGGGCATGAAGGCGCTGGTGGTCGGCGACCCGATGCAGGAGGAGACGGAGGTCGGCCCGCTGTCGAGCGAGAAGGGGCGAGACGATCTGGAGGAGCTCGTCGACGACGCCCGGCGCAGTGGAGCCACTGCGCTGTGCGGCGGTCACCGGCTCCGCCGGCCCGAACTGCCCGGCTGGTACTACCCGCCGACCGTCCTCACCGGCATCACCCGCGAGATGCGGATCCACCGCGAGGAGGCGTTCGGGCCGGTCGCCACGCTGTACCGCGCGGGTGATCTGGACGAGGCCGTGCTGATCGCCAACGACTCGCTGTTCGGGCTGAGTTCCAACGTCTGGACGCGCGACGAGGCCGAGGTCGACCGCTTTGTACGGGATCTGGAGTCGGGCAGCGTGTTCGTCAACGGGATGACGGCGTCCCACCCGGCGTTCCCGTTCGGCGGGGTCAAGCGGTCCGGGTACGGGCGTGAGCTGTCCGGGCACGGAATCCGCGAGTTCTGCAACATCACGACCGTATGGCACGGAGCGTGAGCCTTCCGCGGTTACGATCCCCTTTGTGAACCGCGAAGTGACTCTCCCTCTGATCGTCGACGACCGCGGTACCTTGCAGGTGGCTGCGGCCGACGTGAGCAAGCTGCTGCGCACGGTGGGCGGGCGGTGGCTGCATCTGGTGGAGGCCGGGCAGGAGGGGCTCGACGAGGACACCGTGGCCGCGCTGACCATCGAGCTGGCCAAGTTGGCCGATCGCATCGACGTGGCGTGTATTGCGCACAGCAGTGGGGCCCGGCCCTAGCGGTTCCCCGCACCCCGGACCCCACAGCCCGCTCACCGGTCGCTAGCGAACGGACGTCCCCGAGATCGTCCGCGCGATCACCAGCCGCTGGATCTCGCTCGTGCCCTCGAAGATCGTGTAGATCGCGGCATCCCGGTGCATCCGCTCCACCGGGTACTCCCGCGTGTACCCGTTGCCGCCCAGGATCTGGATCGCCTGCGCGGTGACCTTCTTGGCGGTCTCACTGGCGAACAGCTTGGACATGGAACCCTCGGCCGCCGTGAACGGCTTGCCGTTGACCGCCATCCACGAGGCTCGCCAGACCAGCAGACGGGCCGCGTCGATGGAGGTGCGCATGTCGGCGAGCTGGAACGCCACACCCTGATTGTCGATGATCGGGCGGCCGAACTGCTCGCGGGTCGTCGCGTAGTCCAGCGCCACTTCGTACGCGGCCCGTGCCGTCCCCACCGCCATCGCACCGACCGCCGGGCGGGACGCCTCGAACGTGGCCATCGCGGCGTTCTTGACGCGCTCGCCGCCCTTCCTGGCCTTCTCCCGGGCCCGGGCCAGCCGCTCGTCGAGCTTCTCCTTGCCCCCGAGCAGGCAGGAACCGGGCACGCGCACGTTGTCGAGGATCACCTCGGCGGTGTGCGAGGCGCGGATGCCGTGCTTCTTGAACTTCTGGCCCTGGGCGAGGCCGGGCGTGTTCGGCGGGACGATGAAGGACGCGTGGCCCTTGGAGCCCAGCTCCGGGTCGACCACCGCGACGACGACATGGACGTTGGCGATGCCGCCGTTGGTCGCCCAGGTCTTGGTGCCGTTGATCACCCACTCGTCCTTGGCCTCGTCGTACACCGCACGCGTGCGCATGGAGGCGACGTCGGAGCCGGCGTCGGGCTCGGAGGAGCAGAACGCGGCCACCTTGACGTCGCTCGCGTCGCCGTACATCTGGGGAATCCAGGTGCCGATCTGCTCCTCGGTGCCGTTGGCGAGCACACCGACGGCCGCGAGGCCGGTGCCGACGATCGACAGGGCGATGCCCGCGTCGCCCCAGAAGAGTTCCTCCATGGCCGTCGGGATGCCGAGCCCGGTGGGGTCGAAGTACTGCTGGGCGTAGAAGTCGAGGGAGTAGATGCCGACCTTGGCGGCCTCCTGGATGACCGGCCAGGGAGTCTCCTCACGCTCGTCCCATTCGGCGGCCGCAGGACGGATGACGTCGGCGGCGAAGCCGTGCAGCCAGTCCCGGACCTCCTTCTGTTCGTCGTTGAGCTCCATGGTGAACTCGGCCATGTCCCCTCCAGTGGCGCACATGCATGTTACTTGCGGTAACCGCAGTCTGTTACCCATGGGTAGGAAAAGTCAACTCACGAGGACTCCTCGGCAGCCCGTTCGAGCTCCAGGGCGAACCGAGTGTTAGTTTGCGCAGGCGTCACCGATTCAGCACGGGTGGGGAGAGATCATGGACACCACGCAGCGGACCGAGCAGCAGCGGTCCGCCGACCGCCGACGGCGCGAGCTGCTGGAGGCCGCGGACCGAGTGGTGCTGCGCGATGGTCCGCAGGCCTCGATGAACGCGATCGCCGCGGAGGCCGGCATCACCAAGCCGATCCTCTATCGCCACTTCGGTGACAAGGGCGGTCTGTACGCGGCACTGGCCAAACGGCACACGGACGCACTGCTGGATTCGCTGCGGGCGGCGCTGGACGCACCTGCCGAGCGGCGGGAGCGGGTCGAGTCCACGCTGGACACCTACCTTGCGGCGATCGAGGCACGGCCCCAGGTGTACCGGTTCCTGATGCATCCCGCGGAGGGCTCGTCGGGAGACCAGGAGTTCGACGTGGGGAAGCACTCGGCGCCGCTGCTGCGGCGCATGGGTGAGGAGCTTGCCCAGGTGATCGAGGAACGGTTGGACCTCGGGCCCGGCAGTCAGCAGCTTGCCCGGGTGTGGGGGCATGGGATCGTCGGGATGATGCATGCCGCCGGGGACTGGTGGCTGGGAGAACGGCCTTGTTCCCGGGCCGAGTTGGTGCGGAGTCTGGCCGACCTGTTGTGGGGGCGGCTTGCGGCCGCGGGGGACAAGATAGGGGGTCCGGGGTTCTGACGGTCGGGTGTCGTCTGCGGGCTGTGTGTGGTTGCTCGCGCCCACGGTGGGGGTCCCCCCGCTCGAGCGAAGCCGAGAGTGGGGGAGGAGCCGCATATTGATACAGCCCCGCGCCCCTGGGGTTTCTCCGGTCACCTGCGCCATGAGGCTCGCGCCACCTGGCGCATCAGTCGTCTGTGGCGCCAGCCCTGCACGCGGTCCGCGTACACCCGGCCCTCCAGGTGGTCGCACTCGTGTTGCAGGCACCTGGCGAAGAAACCCGTACCGTGCACCGTGACCGGCTCCCCCGTCATCGTGAAACCCTCGACCACCGCGTGGTCGTAGCGCTCCGTCCCTGCCTCCAGGCCCGGCAGGGACAGACAGCCCTCCGGGCCGCGGATCACCACACCGTCCGTCTCCACCAGGCGTGGGTTCACCACATGGCCGAGGTGACGTACGTCATCGTCGTCCGGGCAGTCGTAGACGAAGACGCGCAGCGGCTCGCCCACCTGGTTCGCAGCCAGGCCCACTCCCTGCGCGGCGTACATCGTGGCGAACAAGTCCTCCACCAGGCGGGCGAGTTCGGGGCCGAATTCGGTGACTTCCGTGCAGGATGCGTGAAGGGTCGGGTCGCCGAGCAGGGTGAGAGGCCGGACACGCCCGTGGGCGCCCGGGATGGAGCCGTGTCGCATGGCGGCAAGGGTACGGTCCTCGCTGGCGCGCGCCCCGCGCGCGAGGATCGTGATGGTGCCGCGATTCGGGCACGTGAGTGGATCTCGATAGGCTGAGGCCTCACCACGTTGCCGGATGCTTCGGCGCGGCGGGTACGCAAGGAGGATCGAGAACTGATGGCAGGCAACTCGGACCCGCTCACGCCGCGGGCCAAGCTGGCCGTGACCGCGGGCAAGGCGGTCGCTGCGGCATCGCGCGCAGCAGGGCGCGGCAGCGGTTCGGTGATCGGTGGCCGGGTGGCCCTCAAACTCGACCCCGACCTCCTCGCCCGGCTCGCCCAGAACCTGGATGTGGTCCTGGTCTCGGCGACCAACGGCAAGACCACGACCACCCGGCTCATCGCCGAGGCACTGCGCGCCGCAGGGCCGGTCGTGTCCAACGCGCTCGGCGCCAACATGCCGGCCGGCATCACCTCGGCGCTCGCCGGCGGCTCGGATGCGCGGTACGGCGTCATCGAGGTCGACGAGAAGTACCTGGCCGGGGTCGCCCGGGACACCGACCCGAAGTGCATCGCCCTGCTCAACCTCTCCCGCGACCAGCTCGACCGCGCCGCCGAGACCCGGATGCTGGCCGAGAACTGGCGTGAGGGACTCGCGGGTTCCAAAGCGGTCATCGTGGCCAACGCGGACGACCCGCTCGTGGTGTGGGCCGCCTCCTCCTCCCCCAACGTGATCTGGGTCGCCGCCGGCCAGATGTGGAAGGACGACGCCTGGTCCTGCCCGTCCTGCGGTGGTGTGATGCAGCGCCCCGGCGACGACTGGTACTGCGGTGAGTGCGGTTTCCGCCGCCCGACCCCGAGCTGGGCGCTGTCCGGCGACCACGTCCTCGACCCGCACGGCTCCGCCTGGCCGATCCACCTCCAGCTGCCGGGCCGCGCCAACAAGGCCAACGCCGCATCCTCCGCCGCCGTCGCCGCCGTGTTCGGCGTGCCGCCGCAGGTCGCCCTGGAACGCATGTACCAGGTGCAGGCGGTGGCCGGGCGCTATGACGTCGTGCAGTTCATGGAGCGCGATCTGCGGCTGCTGCTCGCCAAGAACCCGGCCGGCTGGCTGGAGACCTTCTCCCTGATCGACCCGCCGCCGACCCCGGTGATCCTGTCCGTGAACGCGCGCGGCGCCGACGGTACGGACACCTCCTGGTTGTGGGACGTCGACTACACGCGGCTGACCGGGCACCCGATCCTCGTCATCGGCGACCGCAAGCTGGACCTCGCGGTCCGTCTGGAGGTCGCGAACCAGCACTTCCAGGTCTGCGAGAACCTCGACCAGGCCGTGCAGATGGCCCCGCCGGGCCGTATCGAGGTCATCGCCAACTACACCGCGTTCCAGGATCTGCGCCGCCGCGTCGGCAACTGACGTACTCGTAAGGACAGTGACTTCATGAGCGACAACAGCCTGCGGGTCGTCTGGATCTACCCCGACCTGCTCAGCACCTACGGCGACCAGGGCAACGTCCTCGTCGTGGAGCGCCGGGCCCGGCAGCGGGGCCTGGACGTGGCCCGCCTCGACGTGCGCAGTGACCAGCCGATCCCGACCTCCGGCGACATCTACCTGATCGGCGGCGGCGAGGACCGGCCGCAGCGGCTGGCGGCCGAGCGGCTGCGCCGTGACGGGGGTCTGCACCGGGCGGTGGGGAACGGCGCGATCGTCTTCTCCGTCTGCGCCGGGTACCAGATCCTCGGCCACGAGTTCATCAACGACCTCGGCCAGCGCGAGCCCGGCCTCGGTCTGCTCGACGTCGTCTCGGTACGCGGCGAGGGCGAGCGGTGCGTCGGTGACGTCCTCGCGGACATCGACCCGCGTCTCGGCCTGCCGCCGCTGACGGGCTTCGAGAACCACCAGGGCGTCACCCATCTCGGCCCCACCGCCCGCCCCCTGGCCCAGGTCCGCCTCGGCAAGGGCAACGGCACGGGCGACGGCACGGAGGGCGCGTACAACGACACCGTGTTCGGCACGTACATGCACGGTCCCGTGCTCGCCCGCAACCCGCAGATCGCGGACCTGCTGCTGAAGCTGGCACTCGACGTGAACGCGCTGCCGCCGACCGACGACCGCTGGTACGAGGCGCTGCGCAGCGAGCGCATCGCGGCGGCCCAACAGCAGCCTGCCTGAGGCCCGTGCACCCGGGCGCCGACCCGGCTCGACCAGCCCGTCTGACGGGCCATCCGCACAGGTGAGCGCGCTCGTCCAGCAGGCGGACGCACGCTTCGGCCCCGCCCCCTGGTGCCGCTAGGGTGGCGGGGATCGAGCCGGACAACGTGGTCCGGTCCCCGGCCCACGTTGAGAAGGTATTTCGGGCTATGCGCATTGGTGTCCTCACGTCCGGCGGCGACTGCCCCGGCCTGAACGCCGTCATCCGGTCCGTCGTGCACCGTGCCGTCGCCGACCGCGGCGACGAGGTCATCGGCTTCCGGGACGGCTGGAAGGGCCTCCTGGAGTGCGACTATCTCAAGCTCGACCTCGACGCGGTGGGCGGCATCCTGGCCCGCGGCGGCACCATCCTCGGCTCCTCCCGGGTCCGTCCCGAGCATCTGCGCGACGGCGTGGAGCGGGCCAAGGGACATGTGGCCGAGCTCGGCCTCGACGCGATCATTCCGATCGGCGGTGAGGGCACGCTCAAGGCGGCCCGGCTGCTGTCGGACAGCGGCTTGCCCATCGTCGGGGTGCCGAAGACCATCGACAACGACATAGCGGTCACGGACGTGACGTTCGGCTTCGACACGGCTGTGACTGTGGCGACCGAGGCCCTTGACCGGCTCAAGACCACCGCCGAGTCCCATCAGCGGGTGCTGATCGTGGAGGTCATGGGCCGCCACACCGGCTGGATCGCACTGCACTCCGGGATGGCGGCGGGCGCCCACGCCATCGTCGTCCCCGAACGCCCCTTCGACATCGACGAGCTGACCGCGCGGGTCGGCGAGCGCTTCGAGGCGGGCAAGCGGTTCGCGATCGTCGTCGCCGCGGAGGGTGCCAAGCCGCGGCCCGGCACCATGGCGTTCGACGAGGGGGGCAAGGACATCTACGGGCACGAGAGGTTCGCGGGTGTCGCGCGTCAGCTGTCCATCGAGCTCGAGCAGCGGCTCGGCAAGGAGGCGCGGCCGGTGATCCTCGGGCATGTGCAGCGGGGTGGGACGCCGACGGCGTACGACCGGGTGCTCGCGACCCGTTTCGGCTGGCACGCCGTGGAGGCCGCCCACCGCGGTGAGTTCGGCAAGATGACCGCACTGCGCGGGACCGACATCGTCATGGTGCCGCTGGGCGAGGCGGTGGAGACGCTGAAGACGGTTCCCTCGGAGCGGTACGCGGAAGCGGAGTGCGTGCTTTAGCCGTCCGGCGGGTGCGGGTCGTGTGTGGCTGGTCGCGCCCACGGTGGGGGTCCCCCCGCTCGAGCGAAGCCGAGAGTGGGGGAGGAGCCGCATATTGATACAGCCCCGCGCCCCTTGGGAGCTGCACTGCCCCCGGTGACATGAGTCGCCGGGAGCGGTCCTACTCTTGGTGCGGACAGACTGCACAACCCCCCACGAATCAGGAGCCGGCGGATGGATCACAGCGGGCACGGCATGACGACGGATCTGCCGCC
Organism: Streptomyces sp. NPDC059866; assembly: GCF_042731325.1. NCBI lineage: Bacteria > Bacillati > Actinomycetota > Actinomycetes > Kitasatosporales > Streptomycetaceae > Streptomyces > Streptomyces sp. NPDC059866. The sequence goes on from NZ_JBHWJT010000016.1 coordinate 88,811, forward strand.
GTTCACGCTGGGGCGGGGTCTGCAGTGGTCGGCGGATCCGTTCTTCCTCGTCGCGTGTCTGCTGGCGCTCGTGCTGTACGGCTGGGGCGTCGCCCGGCTGGTACGGCGCGGGGACAAGTGGCCGGTGGGGCGGACCGTTTCCTTCGGCGCCGGTGTGCTGAGCGTCGGGCTGATGATGTGCACCAAGCTGAACGACTACGGCATGGTCATGTTCAGTGTGCACATGGTGCAGCACATGGTGATCAGCATGCTGTCCCCGATCATGATCCTGCTCGGCGCCCCCATCACCCTGGCGCTGCGCGCCCTTCCGCCGGCCGCCCGGGGCCGCAAGGGCCCGCGTGAGCTGCTGCTGGCCGTGCTGCACAGCCGGTACATGCGGATCATCACCCACCCGGTGTTCACGATCCCGCTGTTCATCGCCAGCCTGTACGCGCTGTACTTCACCCCGATCTTCGACTTCCTGATGGGCTCCAAGGTGGGGCACGTCGCGATGATGGTGCACTTCCTCGCGGTCGGCCTGGTGTTCTTCTGGCCGATCATGGGCGTCGACCCGGGACCGCACCGGCCGGGCTATCTGATGCGGATGCTGGAGCTGTTCGCGGGCATGCCGTTCCACGCGTTCTTCGGTATCGCGCTGATGATGGCCTCGACGCCGATGATCGAGACGTACGCCGACCCGCCCGCCTCCCTCGGCATCGATGCACTCAGCGACCAGAACGCGGCCGGCGGTATCGCCTGGGCGTTCAGCGAAATCCCGTCCGTACTCGTGCTGATCGCCCTGCTGTTCCAGTGGTACGCCTCCGACCAGCGGCAGGCACGGCGCAAGGACCGGGCCGCCGACCGCGACGGTGACAAGGAACTCGAGGCATACAACGCCTATTTGGCCTCACTGAACGCACGCAGCCGCTGACCGCCTTTTCCGGGCAGTTCCTTTCAGTAGCATGAAACGCGTTGGGGGAACCGCCGGGGGGAGCGGTGATGACGTTTCGTGTGTACCTGCGCAGGGCGGGGAAATCGGTGTTCCGCAGGATCGCCGTCCTGTTGGTTTTCGTGGTGGTCCTGAGCGGATGCGACCGGGGCGCACCTTTGTTCGCGGTGCAGGCCGTTGCCGCGGGAGTTCCTTCACTCGCACCTTTCTTCGACGAGAGCGCGGGGCTCGGCCGCGACACCGGCCTCCGCTCCCGTCCGGCGCCGGGCGGCCTTCAGCAGGGCGACACACCAGGGCTGTACGGCGGCACCGGGGAGCAGCGGATCTGTGCTGTCGCACGGTTGAAGGAATTCCTCACCGATCCCAGGAATCACCGCAAGGCACAGGCCTGGGCGACCGCGCTCGATATCACGACGGCCGGGATCCCGGAGTATCTCGACCGGCTCACGCCGGTTCTTCTCCGTACCGACACACTCGTGAAGAACCATGACTACAAGAAGGGAAAGTCTGTTCCCTTCGATGCGTTGCTGCAGGCGGGAATCGCCGTTCTCGTCGACCCACAGGGACTGCCCGCCGTCAAGTGCTCCTGCGGAAATCCACTGCGTCCCTTCGAAGGGGACACCGGGAGGATTTTGGTCCGGTTCGAGGACGGCAACCAGAAGTGGCAGGGCTACGACCGCGACTCCGTGGTGGCCGTGCGGCCCGCCCCACGGACACTGGACCGGCTGGCCCTGGTCGACGTGGACGCCCCGGACCGCGGGATCAGCCGTCCGGTCGGCACGACGGGTGACGACGACTCCGCGTTCGACACGCGGGAGCGGCGCGCCGTACCGGACCTGGCCGGGACGACGTTCGGGCGGGCGAGCCGGCTGCTGGCCGACGCGGGGCTGGCGGTTGCGTTCGACGGCGGCGGGTTGCCGCCCGACGGTGCGCGGGTCATGGCGTCCGCCCCGCCGGCCGGGACGGAGCTGCGGTTCGGGGAGTACGTGACGCTGAGCGTGGCCGACGGCACGAGCGGAGGGGTGACCACTCCCCCGGACCCGAGCCCGGCGACCTCACAGCCGAAAGACGACCCGTCGTCCGACACCTCGACGCCATCGCCCTCACCGTCGGCCTCGAAGCCCTCACCGTCGACCTCGAAGCCCTCGTCATCGGCCTCGACGCCGTCGTCATCGGCTCCCACGAGCGAACCGCCGACCACTGATCCACCCACCAGCGCACCGCCCACCAGCCGCCCGCCCTCCTCCGCCCCGCCCACCAGCGAGCCGCCCCCGGAAACCAGCGCGCCCCCGGAGGTGACCAGCTCACCTCCGCCGAGTGTTCCGGTCCCGAGCAGCGCATCGGTCTCGAGTGAGCCCGGGACCGTCGGCCCCACAGCGAGCGCCACGACGTAGCACCCCGAGGGAGTCACCGCATGCCTTCAGGATCACCGACGTCGGGAGTGGGCCGGGTCATCGCCGGCCGCTATCTGCTGCTGCACCGGCTCGGCAGCGGTGGGATGGGCCATGTGTGGCTCGCCCACGACCAGAGACTGGCGTGCGAGGTCGCGCTCAAGGAGATCGTGTTCCGCGACCCGGCCGAGGCCGGCCACGAGCGGGAGGCGCGGGTTGCCCGGGCCCGCGCGGAGGCCCGGCACGCGGCGGGGCTGCGCGGTCATCCGCATGTGGTAACCGTGCACGATGTGCTGGAGCACGAGGGACTGCCGTGGATCGTCATGGAGTACGTGGCGGGCGCCGTCGATCTGCGCGACCTGGTCGCCCGGCGCGGAGCGCTCGCCCCGGCGGAGTGTGCCCGCACGGGTCTGGCCGTGCTGGACGCCCTGACCGCCGGACACGAGCGGGGCGTCATGCACCGGGACGTGAAACCGGCGAACATCCTGCTGGCGCCGGACCGCACCGGGGCGCCGTACGGGCGCATCCTGCTCGCCGACTACGGCATCTCCGTGCAGCCGGACGCGGGAGAGACGCGGTACACGCTCGCGTCCGCGCTCGTGGGCACGGCCGGCTATCTCGCGCCGGAGCGGGTCACCGGCGGGCCGCCCACTCCGGCCGCCGACCTGTTCTCGCTGGGCTGCACGCTCTACTACGGCGTCGAGGGCCATGGCCCCTTCGACCGGGAGTCGCACCTCGCGGAGCTCACAGCGGTGGTGACGGAGGAGCCGCGGCCCGCGGTGGGCGCCGGTGCACTGGAACCCGTACTGCGGGCGCTGCTCGCGAAGGATCCCGCGCAGCGGATGACCGCGGCTCAGGCCGAGGACGCACTGGCGCGGATCGTGGCGCCGCAGGGTGACGGGTACGTGCGGACCCGGACGGACCTCGGGTCGCGGCCCCACTGGAACGAGGCGTCGGCTCTTCCGCCGGCCGCGGCGCCCGCCCCCGTCGCGACGCCTTCACCAGAGCCGGGCCGGCGCCGCCGCACTCGTCCCCGGGTCCTGCAGGCACTCGTCTCCGGAGGACTGGGGCTGGCCCTCGCGCTGGGCGGAGTCTGGTACGCCCTGGCCGACCGGACGACCGACGACGGCACGGATGCGGCGCCGTACGGCAACACCGTCGGGCTCGCCGCACCGCTGAAGGCCGGCGACTGCGTCCTCGCCGACTGGCCCGGCGCGGCTCGTTTCACCGGCACGCCCCGGATCTCCCTGGACCCGACCTGCCGGGACAAGGCGCCCGACGGGCAGGTGATGGCGTTCTTCGAAGCCGCGTCCGCGGAGCAGGCACGCACGCTCGGGCAGGCCCGGTGCGAGGAGCTGACGCGGGAGGTCCGCGAGCGGCTCGCGGATGTGCGCAGCTTCGCGGTCCTGCCGACGCAGGCGGGCTTCGAGGCGGCCGGACGGCGCGCCGCCTGTCTGGTGCTGGGCGCGCACGGGCCGGTGTACGGGCCGCTCGCCGGCCATCGCAGGCCGGGGTCGGCGTTCACGGACACGGCGACCATGCAGAAGCGGGACTGCCTCGACGCCCGCTCCAACCGGGACGTCCGGCTGGTGTCCTGCGCGGGACGCCACGACGAGCAGGTGCTCGGTTTCACCCGTCTGGACGCGGGGCTGACGCTTGCGCAGGCGCGCACGCGGTCGGACACGGCGTGCGCGCGGGACGTACCGCCTGCCGACTACGGATTCGACCCTTCCGTCTACGAGGCCGGTTCCTGGACCGGTGAGAGTTCCTGGAAATCCGGCACTCATTTCGTCGTCTGCACCGTCCGGAAGCAGAACGGGGGCACCATGGAGGGGGACGAACCATGAGGAGGGTGTTGCGATGCCCGGTTCCACGGACGGTTCTACGAAGGCGATGGGGGTGCTCACCGTTGGCGGGCTCGTCGTGGTGACGGGCTACACGGTGGCGCTCGGCAGCAACGGCTGGCTGTGGTTCGGCTGGGTCGTGCTGGGTCTGATCACCCTCGGTATGGTCGCCACGCGCAGCACCTGAGCTCCCGGCGGGTCTTCACTCGCGGGTGAGCCGCCCCGCCGAGTGCACGCCCGGCTGGTATTTCGGCAGCCGGGCGGTGACTTTCATGCCCGCGCCGACCGCGGTCTCGATGACCAGGCCGTAGCCGTCGCCGTAGACCTGACGGAGCCGGTCGTCGACGTTGGACAGGCCGATGCCGCCCGACGGGCTGACCTCCCCGGCAAGGATGCGGCGCAGCAGGTCGGGGTCCATTCCGGCGCCGTCGTCCTCGATGACGACCAGGGCCTCGGCGCCGGTGTCCTGCGCGGTGATGCTGATGTGGCACTTGTCGGACTTGCCCTCGAGTCCGTGCTTGACGGCGTTCTCGACGAGCGGCTGGAGGCAGAGGAAGGGCAGGGCCACCGGGAGCACCTCGGGGGCGATCTGCAGGGTGACGGAGAGGCGGTCGCCGAAGCGTGCCCGCACGAGCGCCAAGTAGTGGTCGATGGCGTGGAGTTCGTCGGCGAGGGTGGTGAAGTCGCCGTGCCTGCGGAACGAGTAGCGGGTGAAGTCGGCGAATTCCAGAAGCAGTTCGCGGGCGCGTTCGGGGTCGGTGCGGACGAACGAGGCGATCACCGCGAGCGAGTTGAAGATGAAGTGCGGGGATATCTGGGCGCGCAGGGCCTTGATCTCGGCCTCGATCAGACGGGTGCGGGACTGGTCCAGGTCCGCGAGTTCCAGCTGGACGGAGACCCAGCGGGCGACCTCGCCGGCCGCCCGGACGAGGACGGCGGACTCGCGGGGCGCACAGGCGACGAGAGCGCCGTGCACCCGGTCGTCGACGGTGAGGGGGGCCACGACGGCCCAGCGCAGTGGGCAGTCGGGGGCGTCGCAGGTGAGGCGGAACGCCTCGCCGCGGCCGGTCTCCAGCGGGCCGGCGAGCCGTTCCATGATCTCGGCGCGGTGGTGGTCGCCCGCTCCGTCCCAGACGAGGACGTGGGTGTCGTCGGTGAGGCACAGCGCGTCCGTGCCGAGCAGGGTGCGCAGCCTGCGGGCCGACTTGCGGGCGGTCTCCTCGGTGAGGCCCGCCCGCAGCGGGGGTGCGGCGAGGGAGGCGGTGTGCAGGGTCTGGAAGGTGGCGTGCTCGACGGGGGTGCCGAGGCCTCCGAGGCTCTCCGGGCGGGCGGTGCGCCGGCCCAGCCAGAAGCCCGCGGCCAGCAGCGGCAGAACGGCGACGCACAGGCCGGCCAGGAAACCGCTCATGCCTTCACCTCCGCCCGCAGTTCCTCCGGCAGATGGAACCGCGCCAGGATCGCCGCCGTCCCCGCCGGGACCCGGCCCGGGGTCGCCAGGGAGACCAGCACCATCGTGAGGAAGCCCAGCGGCACCGACCACAGCGCGGGCCAGGCGAGCAGGGCGTGCAGCGGGCCTGCGCCGGGGAGTCCGGCCATGGTCGCGCCCACGGCCAGGAACGCCGAGCCGCCGCCCAGCAGCATTCCGGCGGCCGCGCCGGGCGGGGTGAGCCGCCGCCACCAGATGCCGAGCACGAGCAGCGGACAGAACGACGAGGCGGACACGGCGAAGGCCAGCCCGACCGCGTCGGCCACCGGCAGCCCGCCGACCAGGGCGCTCGCCGCGAGCGGCACCGCCATGGCGAGCACCGTGCCGAGCCGGAAGTGACGCACGCCGCGGGCCGGCAGGACGTCCTGCGTCAGCACACCCGCGACGGCCATGGTCAGCCCCGACGCCGTGGACAGGAACGCGGCGAAGGCGCCGCCCGCCACCAGCGCGCCGAGCAGATCGCCGCCGACGCCGCCGATCATCCGCTCGGGCAGCAGCAGGACGGCCGCGTCCGCGTCGCCGGTGAGGGTGAGTTCGGGGGCGTACAGCCGGCCGAGGGCGCCGTACACGGGCGGCAGCAGGTAGAAGCCGCCGATCAGCGCCAGCACGGCCACCGTCGTACGGCGGGCGGCCACGCCGTGGGGGCTGGTGTAGAAGCGGACGACGACATGCGGCAGGCCCATGGTGCCGAGGAAGGTGGCGAGGATCAGACCGTACGTGGCGTACAGCGGGCGTTCCGCACGGCTCTCGGCCCGGGAGGGCGACATGCCGCCGCCGGCCGAGTCGGCCGTGGGGACGGGGTCACCCCTGTCGAAGGTCAGGCGGGTGCTCTGCTCGATGCGGTGGGTGCCGGCGGACAGCCGCAGACTGTCGTCCTCGTGTCTGCGGCCGTCGACCGTGCCGGTCACCGTCACCGTCAGCGGTTCTTCGAGCTTCAGGTCGAGGGTGTCGTCGACGCGGACGACGCGCTGTTCGCGGAAACCGGCCGGTTCGTCGAAGGCGTTGCGGGGGGCTCCGTCGCCCTGCCAGGCGAGGACCAGGAACAGGGCGGGGACCAGGAGGGCGGTGAGTTTGAGCCAGTACTGGAAGGCCTGCACGAAGGTGATGCTGCGCATGCCGCCCGCGGCGACGATCGCGGTCACGACGACGGCGACGATGATCCCGCCGAGCGAGTCGGGAGCGCCCGTCAGCACGGTCAGCGTCAGCCCGGCGCCCTGGAGTTGGGGCAGCAGGTACAGCCAGCCGACGCCGACGACGAAGGCGCCCGCGAGCCGCCGCACCGCCGGGGAGGCGAGCCGGGCCTCGGCGAAGTCGGGCAGGGTGTAGGCGCCGGAGCGGCGGAGGGGGGCGGCGACGAAGAGCAGGAGAACGAGGTAGCCGGCGGTGTAGCCGACGGGGTACCAGAGCATGTCGGGACCCTGGACCAGGACCAGGCCGGCGATGCCGAGGAAGGAGGCCGCGGAGAGGTACTCGCCGCTGATGGCGGCGGCGTTCAGGCGCGGGCCCACGGTGCGGGAGGCGACGTAGAAGTCGGAGGTCGTTCGGGAGATGCGCAGGCCGAACGCGCCGACGAGGACGGTCGCGACGACGACCAGGGCGACGGCGGGGACGGCGTATCCGGAGTACACGGGCGTGGACCTCGGCCGGCTCAGCGGTCCTCGACGAGACGCACGAAGTCCCGTTCGTTGCGCTCTGCGCGCCGCACGTACCAGCGGGCGAGCAGCACCAGCGGCGCGTACAGGCCGAAGCCGAGCACCAGCCACTCCAGACGGCGGGCGTTCGGGGTCACCGCGAAAACCAGCGGCAGGGGGCCGACCAGCAGGCCGAGCACGGCGAACACGGTGAGCGCGGCGCGCAGTTGGGTGCGCATCAGGGAGCGGACGTACGTGTGGCCGAGGGTGGTCTGCTCGTCGATCTCGGTGCGGGGGCGGTAGTAGCCGGAGGCCCGGCCGGTCCGGCGGGGCGGTCCGGTGACGACGACGCGGCGTTCGGTCTGGTCCTGGGGCATGCGCATCTCCCCTAGCTCGTGGTCCGGCGCATCAGCAGGTCCCGCAGCTCACGGGCGTGGCGGCGGCTGACCTGGAGTTCCTCGGAGCCGACCAGGACGCTGACCGTGCCCGCGTCCAGGCGGAGTTCGCCGATGTGGCGCAGGGCGACCAGATGGCGGCGGTGGATGCGGACGAAGCCGCGGGAGCGCCAGCGGTCCTCCAGGGTGGACAGCGGGATGCGCACCAGGTGGCTGCCCTTGCCGGTGTGCAGTCGGGCGTAGTCGCCCTGCGCCTCGACATGGGTGATGTCGTCGACGGCGACGAAGCGGGTCACGCCGCCCAGTTCGACGGGTATGTGGTCGGGGTCGGGCTCGTGCACGGGGATGCGCGGTGCGGTGCCGCGCAGTTCGGCGGCCCGGCGCACGGCCTCGGCGAGGCGCTCCTTGCGGACCGGCTTGAGCACGTAGTCGACCGCCTTGAGGTCGAAGGCCTGGACGGCGAAGTCCTCGTGGGCGGTGACGAAGACGACCAGCGGCGGCTGGGCGAAGCCGGTCAGCAGGCGGGCCAGGTCCAGTCCGTCGAGGCCGGGCATGTTGATGTCGAGGAAGACGACGTCGATGGCCTCCGGCCCGTGCGGCCCGGACTCCAGGGCGCGGTTGATGCGGCGCAGCGCCTCGGTCGCGTCGCCGGCGCCCTCCGCGCTGCTGATCCGTGGATCCGCGTTCAGCAGGTACACGAGTTCCTCGAGCGAGGGGCGTTCGTCGTCGACAGCCAGGGCGCGCAGCATGAACGTGGAGTCTAGGAGCATTCCGTACGCCTGCACACGGGCCGGACGTGGACGTTTCCGCTGGATACAGTGCCCGCATGAACAGCAGGCCGGCATCCTTCGACGAGCTCGACCGGAAGATCATCACCGCGTTGATGACGAACTCCAGGACCAGTTTCGCCGAGATCGGCACGGCGATCGGGCTGTCCGCGACCGCCGTCAAGCGCCGGGTGGACCGGCTGCGCGAGACGGGCGTGATCACCGGGTTCACTGCGACGGTGCAGCCGTCGGCGCTGGGCTGGCGCACGGAGGCGTACGTCGAGGTGTACTGCGAGGGCGCCGCCCCGCCCCGGCGGCTGGCGGAGGTCGTGCGCCATCACCCCGAGATCACGGCGGCGATGACGGTGACCGGTGGGGCGGACGCGCTGCTGCATGTACGGGCGAGGGACGTGGAGCACTTCGAGGAGGTGCTCGAGCGGATCCGTGCGGAGCCGTTCATCAGGAAGACGATCAGTGTGATGGTGCTGTCCCATCTGATCCCGGAGAGTCCTGAGGCGGGTGCCAGCCACCCTGCCCCGCAGGCCGCACCAGACGTGCGCTGAGGGCGTTCAGAACGCAGCATTCCTGCGCGGACACGCAGCTTTTGTTGCTTGTCGCCCGTCACGGTCGCTTCCTACCTTGGTGTCAACCCTCAGTCGACACCGCTGGAAGCGGAGGTACCCCTCTGTGCCCACAAGCCGTGTGCCGCGTCAACGGCGCTTCCTCGTCTGCGAACCCAGGCACTTCGCCGTGCAGTACGCGATCAATCCCTGGATGCATCCCGACGTCCGCGTCGACGTCGACCTGGCCCAGGAGCAGTGGCAGGCACTGATCCACACCTACCGGTCCCATGGCCACACGGTCGAGACCGTGCCGCCGGTGCCCGGGCTGCCGGACATGGTCTTCGCCGCGAACTCGGCGGTCGTCGTCGGCGGCCGCGTCTTCGGCTCCCTCTTCCACGCACCCGAGCGCCGCCCCGAGTCCACCCACTACGAGACCTGGTTCAAGGCGGCGGGCTACGACGTCTACCGGCCCGAGAACGTGTGCGAGGGCGAGGGCGACCTCGTCTTCACCGGCCGGTACCTGCTGGCCGGCACCGGCTTCCGTACCACCCGCGAGGCGCATCGCGAGGTGCAGGAGTTCTTCGGCGTCCCGGTGATCTCGCTGACGCTGGTGGACCCGTACTTCTACCACCTGGACACGGCGCTGTTCGTGCTCGACGACGAGAACATCGCGTACTTTCCGGAGGCGTTCTCGCCCGGCAGCCGCGAGGTGCTGGAGCGGCTGTACCCGGACGCGGTGCTCGGCAGCCGCGAGGACGCGATGGCGTTCGGGCTGAACTCCGTCTCCGACGGACACCACGTCTTCGTCCCGCCCCGCGCCGAGGGCCTCGCCTCACAGCTGGCCGATCGCGGTTACGTCCCCGTCCCCGTCGACCTGTCGGAGTTCCACAAGGCCGGCGGCGGCATCAAGTGCTGCACCCAGGAGATCCGCCCATGACCGCACCCGCCCGTACCCGTGACTCCGCCGAGCTGATCCGCGCCGAGGAGCCGGTGCTCGCGCACAACTACCACCCGCTGCCCGTGGTCGTCGCCGGCGCCGAGGGCACCTGGGTGGTGGACGTCGAGGGCCGCCGCTACCTCGACATGCTGGCCGGCTACTCCGCCCTCAACTTCGGCCACCGGCACCCCGCGCTGATCGACGCGGCGCACCGCCAGCTGGACCGCCTGACCCTGACCTCGCGTGCCTTCCACAACGACCGGCTCGCCGAGTTCGCCGAGCGGCTGGCCGGGCTGACCGGCCTGGACATGGTGCTGCCCATGAACACGGGCGCGGAGGCGGTCGAGAGCGGCATCAAGGTGGCGCGCAAGTGGGCGTACGACGTGAAGGGCGTCCCTGCCGACCGGGCCACGATCGTGGTCGCGGCGGAGAACTTCCACGGCCGTACGACGACCATCGTCAGCTTCTCCACGGACGAGACGGCGCGTACGGGCTTCGGCCCCTTCACGCCGGGCTTCCGGATCGTGCCGTACAACGACCTGGCGGCGCTGGAGGCGGCGATCGACGAGACGACGGCGGCGGTGCTGATCGAGCCGATCCAGGGCGAGGCCGGTGTGCTGATCCCGGACGACGGCTATCTGGCGGGCGTCCGCGACCTGACCCGGCGCAAGGGCTGCCTGTGGGTGGCGGACGAGATCCAGTCGGGCCTCGGCCGTACCGGCCGTACCCTCGCCGTCGAGCACGAGGGCGTCGTCCCGGACGTACTGCTCCTCGGCAAGGCGCTGGGCGGTGGCATCGTGCCGGTGTCGGCGGTGGTCGCGCGCCGGGAGGTCCTCGGTGTGCTGCGGCCGGGTGAGCACGGTTCGACGTTCGGCGGCAACCCGCTGGCGGCGGCGGTCGGCACGGCGGTGGTGGACCTGCTGGAGACGGGCGAGTTCCAGCGCCGGGCGGCGGAGCTGGGCGTGGTCCTGCGGGACGGCCTGGCGAAGCTCGTCGGCCAGGGTGTCGTCGGCTTCCGGGCGCGCGGGCTGTGGGCGGGCGTCGACATCGACCCGTCCCTCGGCACCGGCCGTGAGATCAGCGAGCGCCTCATGCGGGAGGGCGTTCTGGTCAAGGACACCCACGGCTCCACCATCCGCCTGGCACCCCCACTGACCATCACGGAACAGGAACTCCGCTCCGCCCTCGGCACACTGGAGGCGGTACTGCTGCGAGGCGCGTGAGAGCACCCACTCCGGCGGGAGCCTCTCATGAGCGAGGTCCGCCTCGATCCCACTCGTCTGCCCGGCACGTGCCTCCGCGCGGCAGGGGCGACGGCCGAAGGGTGAAGATGGGTGGGAGAGGTGGTAGACCACTCTCAGCGACAGAGAGGTCGGCCGTGGGCACTTACGAGGACCGCGACGTCGCCCGTCGACGGTTCGACGTGGCGGATGCCGCGCCCCTGCTGCTGGACGCACGGGGCGTGGTGACGAGCTGGACCCGGGACGCCGAGCGCATGCTGGCGTACGGGGCCGCCGAAGCCGTGGGCACGAACCTGGCCGACCTGCTGACCGCCGAGGACGCCCGGCGGGTACCGGAGGTGTTCGAGTGCTGCCGCAGGGACGGTGAATGGGCCGGGCTGCTGACGGCCCGGCGCAAGGACGGACTGCCCGTCCGGGTGATGGTGCGGATCACCTCCGCGCGGGAGACGCGCGGCCCCTCGCAGTGGCTCGCGCTGATGTCGGAGCTGGCGGACGCGCCCGGCTGGGACATGAGCCGCACCATGCTGGAACAGCTCGTCGACCGCTCCCCCGTCGGCATAGCGATCGTCGACACGGACCTGCGCTACGTCTGGTCGAACACCGCCCTCGCCCAGTACGGCGGCGGCCCCCCGGAACGCCGGCTGGGACTGCGGCTGGCGGACATCCAGCCGGGCCTGGACACCGAGGCGATCGAGGAGCAGATGCGGCACGTGCTGGCGACCGGCGAATCCGTGGTCGGCTTCGAGCACGTGGGACGCGTCCGGGCCGCCCCGTTCCGGGAGACCTCGCACATGATGTCGTTCACCCGGCTCGACGACGGCCACGGTCACCCGGTGGGCGTGTACTACATCGTCGTGGACATCACCGACCGGCACCGCGCCCGGCAGCGGCTGGCCCTGCTCGACCGGGCCGGCCAGCACATCGGCCGCACCCTGGACATCACGCGGACCGCGCAGGAGCTGGCCGACGTGGCGGTACCGGAGCTCGCCGACTTCGTCACCGTGGACCTGCTGGAGTCGGTGCTGAGCGGCGCGGAGCCCGCCCCCGGGCCACTGAGCGCCTCGGATCCCGTGCCGCTGCGCCGCGCGGGCCAGCGGTCGCTCGACGCGGTCCCGAGGGCCCTCTTCGGCATCGGTGAGGTGGCCACCTACCTGGCGGGATCGCCCCCGATCCGCTGTCTGACGACGGGCAGCTCCTGGCTCGAGGAACGGCTCGACCCGCTCGGCGAGGAATGGGCCACCGACGCGCGCGGTGGCCGGAGGTCCATCTTCCTGGAGCTGGGCCTGCACAGCGCGATGATCGTGCCGATCCGCGCGCGGGGCGTCACCCTGGGCGTCACCACCTTCTTCCGGCGCCGCCGCCACGAGGCCTTCGACCCAGACGATCTGAGTCTGGGCGAGGACCTCGTCTCCCGGGCGGCCGTCTGCGTGGACAACGCCCGGCGCTACACCCGCGAGCGGGACGCGGCCCTGGTGTTGCAGCGCAGCCTGCTCCCGCACCGGCTGCCCGAACAGGAGGCCGTGGAGGTGGCGGCCTGCTACCGGCCTGCCGACGAGCTGACCGGCGTCGGCGGTGACTGGTACGACCTCATCCCGCTGTCCGGTGCGCGGGTCGCCCTCGTGGTGGGCGAGGTGACCGGGCACGGCATCGTCGCGGCGGCGGAGATGGGGCGGCTGCGTACCGCCGTGCGGACTCTGGCCGCCCTGGACCTGCCGCCCGAGGAGGTGCTCGGTCACCTCGACGACCTGGTGGCGCGTTCCGAGTACGAGGACGGCATCACACCGGACACCGGAGCGCCCGCCCCGGCCTGGGCGGGCGTACCGGCCGCGGAGGGAGCGGCGCACACCGGTGGATGCGACGCAACTGCTCCCGCCGACACCACGGGCACCGCGCCCGACGCCGGAGAGACCGACGGCACCCGCCCCTCCGCGCCGGCCACCGACGGAGCCGCAGACGCCCGGTCCGGCGCCGGATGTGTGTACGTGGTCTACGACCCGGTCGACGGACGGTGCGCGATGGCCGCCGCCGGGCATCCGGCGCCCGCGGTGATCCTGCCCGACGGTACGGCCACGTTCGTGGACCTCCCCCAGGGGCCGCCCCTCGGCGTGGGCGGGCCGCCCTTCGAGTCGGTGGAGATGACCTTCCCACCGGGCAGCACGCTCACGTTGCACACCGACGGGCTGCTCGCCGGTGAGGAGGGGTCCTGGACCGTCGACGCGGGCCGGGACCGGCTGCGGCTGGCCCTGGAACGGCCGGCGCCCTCGCTCGATGTCCGGTGCCGTTCCGTGGTCGACGCCCTGGTGCCCACCCGCCCGTACGACGACGTGGCCCTCCTGATGGCCCGTATCCGCCGCCTCGGCGCCGACCAGGTGGCGGACTGGGGCCTGCCCACCGACCCGGCCGTCGTCGCCGACGCCCGCAAGGCGGCCATGCGGCAGCTCGCGGAGTGGGGGCTGGAGGAGCTGGCGTTCACCACGGAACTCGTCGTGAGCGAACTGGTCACCAACGCCATCCGGTACGCCACCGGCCCCATCCGGCTGCGGCTGATCAGGGGGCGCGCCCTGGTCTGCGAGGTCTTCGACGGCGGCGCGACCGCACCTCATCTGCGCCACCCCCGCACCACGGACGAGGGCGGGCGCGGGCTGCTGCTGGTCTCGCAGCTCACCCAGCGGTGGGGCACCCGTTTTGTACCCGACGGAAAGATCATCTGGGCGGAGCAGTCGCTGACGTGACCTCCTGGGTGCGGGCGGCGATCCGGGGCCGACCTCCGGCGCACAGCACCTCGGCAGACGCACCACCGCCGCGAACACCCGTCCTGCCGGTCACCCGTTGCGGCGAAGATCGCCGATCCTTCCCTGTGGGGACGAACCGCCGTGTGAGCGTGGTCGTGTGCTTCGCCGTCTCGGACTGGGAGTGGCCGGTGCCGCGTCGGTCGCGCTGGTGGTCGCCCTCGTACGCCACAACGACGACAAGGACGCGGCCGCGCTGTGGGTCTCGGTGGTCTCCGCAGCGCTGGCGGTGTGCGCGTTCACCGCGGACCTCCTGCGTGGGCAGAGTGGCCCGGAGACCGCCGCTGCGGGGAACCGGCGGCTGCAGGCGGCCGACGACCTCGCCGAGGCGGTGCGGGTCCAGTGGGCCGCGGAGGCCCGGCTGCGCCGGTTGCAGGACCCGGCGCCCCTGGACGTCCACTGGTCCCGCGTCGGTCCGCCGCTCGCCGACCACCCGCGCAACATCGCGTGCGGGCTGCCGTTGCCGGCACCACGCGACGGGGACGAGCGGCTCGACCGGATCGTCGGGACGTTCCGGGCCGTTCCCTCGGGCCGGCTCGTTGTGCTGGGCGATCCGGGCGCGGGGAAGACCATCCTCGCCGTGCGGTTCGTGCTGGGCTCGCTCACCGTGCGGCGACCGGGCGACCCGGTGCCGGTGCTCTTCCCCCTGGCGAGCTGGGACCCCCGGTCCGCGCCACTGCGCGGCTGGCTGGCCGAGCGGCTGGCCACGGAGTACCGGCCGCTGGCCGCCGTCCGTGACGGGCGCACGCTGGCCCGCGAGTTGCTGGACGAAGGTCTCGTGCTTCCCGTGCTCGACGGCCTCGACGAACTGCCGGAGGCCACCCGCGAGCTCGCGCTGCGGCGCCTGAACGCCGAACTGGACGAGCGGCTGCCGGTTCTGCTCACCTGCCGCACCGCGGAATGGGCGAGCGCCGTGCGCGGCGGCGATGTGCTGACCGCGGCAGAGGTCGTACGGCTGCGACCGCTGGACTTCGACACCGCACGGAACTACCTGGAGCGCACGGCCCGTTCGAGCCGTGACGGCTCCACGGCGTGGACGCCGGTGCTGGCGGCCCCCACGCCACCGCTCACGGACGTACTGACCACACCCCTGATGGTGGCCTTGGCGCGCACGGTGTACGGCGACACCTCCCGCAGCCCCGCCGAACTGGCCGACCCCGGCCGTTTCCCCACGGCGCAGGCCATCGAGGAGCACCTGCTGGACGCGTTCGTACCGGCGGCCTTCGCGGACGCGGAGGGCACCTGGCGCCCGGGCGCGGCCCACCGCTGGCTGAGCCGCCTCGCTCGTGACCTCGGGCGCCGTCGCCCCGGCTCGACGCCCACCTGGCGGCTGGCCTGGTGGGAGCTTCCCACGGTGATGCCGAGGGCGCTCGGAGTGATCGGACCCGCGCTGCTGGCGCTGCTCGCCACTGCCGCGCTGCTGGTGCCGCTGGCCGTCAGCGGCGGGGGTGTGGTCGCCAACTGGGACAGCGGGCTGTCGGCCGTGCTCAACCTCGCGGGCATCGGGTCCGGCCTGTGCTTCGGACTCGCCTTCCTGCTGCCGGCCACTGCCGAAACCGCGCAAGGGCCACGGTGGTTGGCGCGCACGGCGGCGCGGACGACCGCCGCGGCCACGGTCGTCGCGGTGGGTCTGGGCCTACTGGTACCGCCCCTGGTCGGCGCACGCCTCGGGGCCGTGATCACCCCGAGACCCACCTGGTTCCTCAACGGGTGCTGCTTCGGACTGATCCTGGCGATGATGTTCGCCGTCGCCGGCCTGCCCCGGCGCCCCCTCCCGCTGGCCCTGCCCTGGGCGGGGAGTCCGAGCGGCCCCGTGGCCGTGCGCGTGGCGGGTGCCCTGGTCGTCTTCGCCGGTCTTGCGATCCAGGGCTACTACGGTGCGCTGGTCCCGGCCGCGACCTGCTGCGGGGCCGGACTGCTGCTGTCCCTGGCCGGGCTTCGGCGCGGGGAACGGGCGGCAGCGCAGCATCCCGGTCCGGCCGCCGTGCTGCGCGGCTTTCGGCGCGGCCTGCTGCGGGGCTTCGTCGCGTGCACGCTGATCGGCGTCACCGCCTCGGCGGTGGTCGGATGCGTCAGCGGCGCGTTCGCCGCGTACCGGATCCACTGGCCCGCTCACCGGCTGCAGAGCGGTGAGGTCTTCGAGGGCTGGCGGCTCCACGAAACGGACGACGGTGAACGGTCCGTCCGCTCGACGGGCCCGCGCGAGGTCCTGCTCGTGGAACGCGCGGCGCTCGACCGGCCGTTCACCGTGATGAAAGGCGCCCGGATCTCGTGGGACGAGCGACTCGGGGGGCGGACGGAGGAGGTGCGGATCCGTGCGGGGAGCGACGGTTGGGTGGTCGACTGGACCGGCCTGCCCGACGAGTGGGACGGCAGACCTGTCGACGCCCACAACCTGGTGGTCGCCCTGCCCGACCCCGTGAAGGTGTGGCTCGTGCACCGGCCCGTCGGGACGGTCGTGCGGGACGCCGTGGTTCCCCTCGTCTGGTTCGGGGTGCTGATCGGCGCCATCGGGGGCTGCGCTTCCGGTGTCTACCGTGCTCTGAACACACCGTCCGACACGATCCGCGCGGCCGGTCCGCAGAGCACCCTGCGCACCGACCGGGCCGCGACTCTCGCGCGCAGTGCGATCGCCGCCCTCCTGGCGGGCGGGGTCTGTCTGGTGCTGATCTCGGCGCTTCGGCGGGGCAGCACGCTGGGCACCATGCACACCGAACTGTGGGTGCCGGTCGGCACCTCCGCGCTCGCGCTCGGCGCCTGGGGACGGATGGGCGCGGCCAGGATCTGGCTGGCCGTCACCGGGCGGGCGCCCTGGCGGCTGATGCAGTTCCTCGAGGAGGCGCACCGCCGTGGCGTGCTGCGGCAGTCGGGTGCGCACTACGAGTTCCGGCATCTGCGACTCCAGAACCGCCTCGCCGAGGTCGCCGGTGCGGGCTGTGGGCGCCGAGCCGAGATCCAGCGCGTCGCACTGTGGGCCACCGCGGCGGGTACAGCCTGGCTGATGGCCTGCCTGGCGGGCCGTCCCGTACTCGAAGCCCCTGCGGGCGATCGGCTGGACCCGTCGGAGACCGCCCAGGTGATCACGGCCGTCGGCGCACTGGGGACGGCGCTCGGTATGAGCGCGGCCGCGATCATCAAGGCCGTGGCCCTGCTGATCCACGCACGAGCCGACATGGAGCGGGCACGCACCGGCCGACCGCAGGTGCAGGTGCAGCCGGAACCGGAGCCGGTCTCCGGCGACGAGCAGGCCTGATCCCTCGTGGTCCGCAGCGGGCCGGGGCCACAGGCCGGCCCCGGCCCGGGACGGTTCACGGCTTGCGGGCGACCGCCCCGTACATCGCGATGTCCTCGTCGCGGATGCCCTGCTCCCCCGCGCCGTCCGGGCGCCACTTGTGCACCTGGACGATGCCGGGGTCGACGAGTTCCAGCCCCTCGAAGAACTCGTGGGCCTCGTCGATGGTGCGCAGCCGCATCGGCATGTTGCGGGCCGCGTACTCGCGGGCGACGCGGCCCACCTCCTGAGGCGCGAACTCGGCGGTGCCGATGGACATCGCCAGGTAACTGCCCGAGGGCAGCGGCTCCAGCAGGCGGCGGACGATGCCGACGGCGTCGTCCTCGTCGAGGACGAAGTGGACGATCGCGATCACCGTGAGGGCGACCGGCTGCGTGAGGTCGAGGGTCTCGCGCAGTTCGGGGGCGTCGAGGATGCTCGCCGGGTCGCGGAAGTCGGCCTCGATGTACGCGGTGCGTCCCTCGGAGGTGCTGGCCAGCAGGCCCTGGGAGAGGGTGAGGACGATGGGGTCGTTGTCCACGTAGACGACCCGCGACCCGGGCGCCACGGCCTGGGCGATCTCGTGGAGGTTCGGGGAGGTGGGAATGCCGGTGCCGATGTCCAGGAACTGGCGCATCCCCGCCTCCTCGGCGAGCCAGCGCACGGCGCGGTTCATCCAGTCCCGGTTGGCCCGCATGTGGATGGGCAGGGCGGGCCACTCCCGGGACATGGCGTCGCCCGCCTCCTTGTCCGCGGGGTAGTAGTCCTTGCCGCCCAGGATGTAGTCGTAGATCCGCGCGGAGTGCGCGTTCTCGGTGTCGATGCGGTCGGCCGGCCATCCGTTGTCAGGCAACGCCGTGTCTCCCATTCGGGTCGGGGCTGGGGGTGCGGGGAACGCTCAGCAGTAGCAGGGGAGTCAGAGGAGGAAGTCGGCGTCACCCGCCTTCACAGCCGTCAGGAAGCTCGACATCTCCAGGGGGGTGAAAACCAGCGCCGGACCGTCGGGATCGGTCGACTGGCGTACGGCGACGCGTCCGTCGGCGAGCTTCATCACTTCCACGCAGGCGCCTCCGGCGTCGTCGCTCCACGGCTTGGACCAGCCGCGTGCGCCCAGTTCCCGGGACGGCATGCCGTTGCGTATGTGGGGGTGCACGTCAGAGCTCCTTGCGAATCGCACCGAGCAGGGCCTCGGTCTTGCCGACGGGCGCCGCCTGGGCGCCCAGCCGGTCCAGGGCCTCGCGATACACCACGACGTCGTCGCTCTTGTCCAGGTAGACAGCGCCCACCAGGCCGTTGAGGTAGACGATGTCGGGCAGTTCGCGGGCCCGGAACCGGAAGAGGTGGAACGCGCCCGCCCGCATGGCCGGGTGCGGGCCGTTCGCGAACCGCATGATCTGCAGGGTCACCTGCGGCAGCCGGTTCATCTCGATCAGATGGTCGACCTGCGCGCGCATCACGTCGGCGCCGCCGACCGGCCAGCGCAGCACCGTCTCGTCCATCACGACCCACACCCGCGGCGGCTCCCGGCGGGTCAGCAGCTCCTGGCGTCGCATCCGCAGGGCGACCCGGCGTTCGGTCGCCTCGGCCGGGGCGTGCGGATTGCCGGCGCCGAGCAGGGCGCGTGCGTAACTCTCCGTCTGCAACAGGCCGTGGACGAACTGGTTCTCGTAGGCGCGGATCTGCAACGCCGCCTGCTCCAGGCTCAGATACGCCGCGAACCAGTCCGGCAGCACATCGCGATAGGTGTGCCACCAGCCGCGCTTGTTGGCCTCACGGACGGACTTCAGGAAGGTGTCGATCTCCTGCTGGTCCGTCACGCCGTAGACCTGGAGCAGCTTCTCGGCATCCGCCAGCCTGAGACGGGCCACCTTGGCGGCCTCCATCCGGCGGATCGTGGAGTGGCTGACCCCGAGGGCCGCGCCCGCCTGCTCGTACGTCAGGCCGGCCCGCGTCCGCAGCTCCTCCAGCTGTCTGCCGAGGATCATGCGCAGGACGGAAGGGGCGCCGCCCCAGTCGGTCTCGGTCACGCCTCCCCCCTCACGCCGTCAGCTTCCGGGTCACCGTCTCACGCGTTCACGCTTGCCTGGTCATTCGATCACTTTCTGGCAGAAGCAGCATGCACTTGAGCCATTGCAATTTTCAACTTGCAGGTTGCGAGCGGCAGTTGAGGGGTGCCACAGTGGCCTCACTGTCCTCGGCCGGCCGAAGAGAGTGACGGCTCGGTCCAGTTGGGGGAGACAGAGCCGCGACGACACCCGACGTCCGCACGGCACATGAAAGGCGTACGGCGATGGCTCCGCCCTCCCTCCCCCACCCGCTGGACCGACTGCCCGAGGACGAGCTTCCCGGCCGACTGCCGGGGCGGACCGTTCGGCCGTCCGGCGCCGAGCCCTTCACACGCCTGCCCGGTCCCGGGCTTCCCCTCCGGCCGGCACAGACGCCGCACCCCCCACAGCCACCCGGAGGCGAGCAGCACCCTGGTCGACTCCCCGGGCCCTCGGGCCCCGACCGGCTCGCCTCCGGGGACCCCGCTCCCCGCCGGAGTCACACGTACGTCCTGCCGGCGGCCCCGGAGTCGGTCGGCGCCGCCCGCAGAAGCATGCGCGAGACGCTCACCGCATGGCACATCGACGCCGAGGCCCGCGACAACGCCCTCGTCGTGACCTCCGAGCTCGTCACCAACGCGGTCACGCACTCGGCGAGCGAGCGGATCGTGTGCCGACTGCACGCCACCGCAGGCCGTATCCGTATCGAGGTCGAGGACCAGAACCGCGGGACCGGTCTCCCGGCACCCCGGCAACCGGGTCCCGACGACCAGAGCGGGCGGGGGCTCCTCCTGGTCGAGGCGCTGTGCGACGACTGGGGAGTCCGGGGCACCCCGCACCGCGACGGGCGCATCGTCTGGGCCGAGCTGACGACGGAACCGAAGGATCCCGCCCCGGCCACACCTGCGCCGACGGCGCTTCCCGCACGGTCCGTCCCCCACTCGGCCGAAGGACCCTTACCGCACGCTCCGACCGCACAGCCCTGACCTGCGACGGACCGAGCCCGCGTCCGGGGGCCGCACCGGTTCCCCAGGACCACGCCTGCACCTAGACTGAACCCTCACGACATGCCGGTTGAGCTGCGAGAACGCGGCGGTGAGCCGAACCGACGGAGTGAGGAGCCCACCCGTTGTTCTACTACCTGCTCAAATACGTGCTTCTCGGACCGCTGCTCAGACTGGTCTTCCGGCCCCGGATCGAGGGACTGGAGCACGTGCCCTCGTCGGGTCCGGCCATCGTCGCCGGAAACCACCTGTCGTTCTCGGACCACTTCCTGATGCCGGCGATCCTCAAGCGCCGCATCACCTTCCTCGCCAAGGCCGAGTACTTCACCGGTCCGGGCGTCAAGGGCCGGCTCACCGCCTTCTTCTTCCGCAGCGCCGGGCAGATCCCGGTGGACCGCTCCGGCAAGGACGCGGGCCAGGCGGCGATCCGCGAGGGGCTCGGCGTGCTGCGCAAGGACGAGCTGCTCGGCATCTACCCGGAGGGCACCCGCTCGCACGACGGCCGTCTCTACAAGGGCAAGGTCGGTGTCGCGGTGATGGCCCTCAAGGCCGGTGTCCCGGTGATCCCCTGCGCGATGATCGGCACCTTCGAGGCCCAGCCGCCGGGCAAGGTCGTCCCGCGCATCCACCCCGTCGTGATCCGTTTCGGCGAGCCCCTCGACTTCTCCCGCTACGCCGGCATGGAGAACGAGAAGGCGATCCTGCGCGCCGTCACCGACGAGATCATGTACGCGATCCTGTCGCTGTCCGGGCAGGAGTACGTCGACCGGTACGCGGCCGTGGTCAAGGCGGAGGAGGCCGCGGCCCGGGCGGAGCGGGAGCGCAGGTTCCCGCGGATGCCGCTCGGCTGAGCTCTGCTGTGGGCAAAGTTCCCATGTCTGCCGGGCCGTTCCGTCCTAGGGTCGCCTCATGAAACGTGCTGTGGTGATCGGAGCGACGGGCCAGATCGGGCGTCCGGCCGTGCGGGCGCTCGCGCAGGACGGCTGGGCGGTGACGGCCGCGTCGCGGGGCGGCGGCCGGGACGTGTCGTGGCCCGACGAGGTGCGGACCGTGCGGCTGGACCGGGAGGACGACGCGGCACTGGCCGCGGTGATCGGCGAGAACTGCGACCTGGTGGTCGACATCGTCGCCTACGGGGACCGGCACGCACGGCAGTTGACCGCCATGGCGGGGCGGGTCGGCTCGGCGGTGGTGATCTCCAGTGTCTCGGTGTACGAGGACGGCAAGGGCCGGAACTTCGACACACAGGCCGAACCGGACGGCTTCCCCGAGTACCCGGTGCCGCTGCCGGAGACCCAGCGCACGGTGCCGCCCGGCGACACGTCGTACAGCACTCGCAAGGCGGCCCTGGAGCGTGAACTGCTCGCGGCCGGCGAGCAGTTGCCCACCACCCTGCTGCGCGCCGGCGCGGTGCACGGACCGCACTGCCGCACCCCCCGCGAGCTGTACTTCGTCAAGCGCAACCTGGACGGCCGCCGACGACGTGTTCTCGCCTACGGCGGTGAGAGCCGCTTCCACCCGGTGAGCGTGCACACCCTCGCCGAACTCGTCCGCCTCGCCGCGGCACGACCCGCCTCCCGGGTGCTCAACGCCTGCGACGACGAGGCACCGACCGTCGCGGACATCGCCGCGGCGATCGACACCGTGATGGGCACGGAGACCGAGACGGTCCTGGTCGACGGTCCCCCGCCGGCTCCGACCGTGGGCGACAGCCCGTGGTCGGTCCCGGTCCCGGTGGTGTGCGACATGTCGGCGGCACAGCGGGAGTTGGGGTACCGCCCGGTGGTGCGGTACGCCGAGACGCTCCCGGAAACGGTCGAGTCGATCGAACGCCAACTGTCCGGGCGGGACTGGCGGGAGGCGTACCCGAAGATGGTGCAGGCGTACGGCGACCTCTTCGACTACGCGGCCGAGGACGCCTGGCTCGACCGGGCGTAGCGAAGGGACGGCCGGCTGACCGCCGGCCGCCCCTCACCTCCTACGACTGCTGCTCACGGCTTGGGCGTGGCGTGCGGTGCGCAGGTCACGTCCTTCGTGTCCAGCCTGCCGGTGAGCAGGTAGGCGTCCACCCGGTCGTTGATGCACGGATTGACCAGGCCGGTGACGCCGTGGGAGCCCGCGTCCTTCTCCGTGATCAGGCGGGAGCCCTTGAAGCGCTGGTGCAGTTCGAGGGCGCCGCCGTACGGGGTGGCCGCGTCACGCTCGGCCTGCACGATCAGCACGGGCGGCAGGCCCTTGCCGGTCTTCACGTCCAGCGGAATGTTCTGCCGGGCGGGCCAGGTGGCGCAGGGCAGGTTCATCCAGGCGTTGGACCAGGTGAGGAAGGGATGGTCACGGTGCAG
Organism: Streptomyces sp. NPDC059866; assembly: GCF_042731325.1. Lineage (NCBI taxonomy): Bacteria > Bacillati > Actinomycetota > Actinomycetes > Kitasatosporales > Streptomycetaceae > Streptomyces > Streptomyces sp. NPDC059866. Next base: position 111,445 of record NZ_JBHWJT010000016.1, read on the forward strand.
GCGGGTGTTGTCCCGGTCCCACTTCTTCCAGCTGGTCGGCCACTTGGCGTCGGCGCACTCGACCGCCGTGTAGACGGCGTTGCCGTTCTCCGAGGCGGCGTTGCCGACGGTGTCCGACAGGTCGGGGGCGGCCGCGTCGACGAGGGCCTGGGTGTCACCGGCGACGTACTTGCTGAACACCGTGGCGACCTGCACCCACGCGGAGTCGTAGTACGGGGCGCTCTGGAAGAAGCCGATCAGCTCGGCCGGGCCGACGACCCCGCCGATGGGGTCCTTCTTGGCGGTGGCACGCAGTTCGAGCCACTCCGCCTGGACCTCGGCACGGGTGTCGCCGAGGTGCAAGGCGGCGTCGTTCTTCGCGACCCAGTCCTGCCAGTCCTGCCAGCGCATCTCGAAGGCGACGTCCTGGTCCAGGTTGGCCTGGTACCAGATCTTCTCGCGGGACGGGTTGACGACGCTGTCGACGACCATGCGGCGCACGTGCCCGGGGAAGAGGGTGCCGTAGACCGCACCGAGGTACGTCCCGTAGGAGACGCCGAGGAAGTTGAGCTTCCGCTCGCCGAGCGCGGCGCGGATGACGTCCAGGTCGCGCGCGGTGTTCGGCGTCGTCATGTGCGGCAGCATCGCGCCGCTGCGCTCCTGGCAGCCCTCGGCGTACTCGCGGGCCAGCTTGCGCTGGGCGAGCTTGTCGGCCTCCGAGTCGGGCACCGGGTCCGGCTTGGGCGCCTTGACGAACTCCTGCGGGTCGACGCAGGAGATGGGCGCCGACTTGCCGACGCCGCGCGGGTCGAAGCCCACGAAGTCGTATGCCTTGGCCGTCTTCGCCCACAGGGGGCTGTTCGTGGTCACCCGGCGCGGGAAGCGCAGGCCGGAGCCTCCGGGTCCGCCCGGGTTGTAGACGAGGGCGCCCTGGCGCTCCTCCTCCGTGCCCGTGTTGCCGACCCGGTCGACGGCGATCCTGATCTGCTTGCCGTACGGCTTGGCGTAGTCGAGCGGCACCGTGACCCAGCCGCACTGGATGGGCTTCTCCAGCCCCCAGTCGGAGGGGCAGTCCTGCCAGTTCACCCCGGTCTGCGCGGCGCGGGCGGCGGCGATCGTGACGCCCCTGGCCTCGGGGTCCTGACCGTGCCGGCTTTCGGCGCTCGCACTGGCCGTGGGCGCGGCGACGGCACCGGCTATCAGGGTCGCCGCGACGAGCACTCCGGCCGAACCGAGCGCCGCCGTCCGCCTCTTCGGTCTCTTGTCCCTCAAGTGGGGCCTCCCGTACGCCGTTTGGATGAGTACGGGTGATCCTGTCCGCTGTGAGGTTGCCGAGAACAGAGGCGACTGCGGTTCTTTGCCAATCCGATAACCGGAGTGCGGCGTCCCGCTGAACGGAGAACTACTCCAGGGAGGCCAACGCCTCGTCCAGCAGTCGGCGCAGCCGCAGCGCGTCCGGCGCGACGGCGGTCACCAGTGCGGCCGGCCCGGCGAGGGGTACGACCGCTGCCCCGTCGCCCAGCACCCGGGCCGGCACCGGCTGCTGCTCGAACTCCGGCCGGGCTACGACGAGTTGCCCGACGGCGTGGTGGCCTCCGAGTCCGGCGGGACCGTCCCAGCCACCCGGTGCGCCCGGCCCGCAGGCCAGCTCCTGGTCGAGGACGATCCGCCCGGCGATCCGCAGGGAGAGACGGCTGGTGAGCCGCCCGGGTTCCTCACCCGCCCGCCCGAGCACTTGTTCCTCACGCAGGACCAGCGAAGCGGCCGACCCGAGTTCGACGCGGGTGCGCACATACAGGTCGCTGCCGCGCGCGGAGATCAACTGCTCGGGCAGCCAGTGCAGTTCGCCGCCGTCCGCCACGCTGAGCCGCACGTCGTACCGGGCCTCGCCCTTGGCCTGTCCGGGCAGCGCGATGGTGGCGGCGGCCGACCCGACCCGCAGCCGGGCCCCGCCCGCGACGTCGGCCGCCACGGTGAAGTGGTCACCGCCGAGCGGCCCGCTCATCGCGCCGACGAGCATGACGTACGCTTCCGGGCCGCTCCCCCGCGTACGCCGCAGCGCCAGCGGACCCTCGCCGGCCAGCACGGGCAGGGCCGTACCGCCGCGGCCGTCCTCGCGGGCGCTGATCCTCGCGGTGGCCCGCACACCGGTCACGGTCACGCCTTCCATGAGGCGAGCTGCGCCCGCACCCAGCCGGCGACGTCCCCCACTCCGGCCTCGGTCCTCAGCGACTGGAGGACGACCGGCAGTTCGGCCCGCTGCGCCTTGGCGTCCGCCGCCATCCGCCCGAGGTCGGAGCCGACGTACGGCGCGAGGTCGGTCTTGTTGACGACGAGCAGGTCGGCCGTGGTCACCCCGGGTCCGCCCTTGCGCGGAATGTCGTCACCGCCGGCCACGTCGATCACGAAGATCTGCGCGTCGACGAGCCCTTTGGAGAAGGTGGCGGTGAGATTGTCCCCACCGGACTCGACAAGGATCAGATCCAGCGGCCCGACCTCGTCCTCCAGGTCCTCGACCGCTTCGAGGTTGGCGGAGATGTCGTCGCGGATCGCGGTGTGCGGGCAGGCACCCGTCTCCACGGCGGTGATCCGCTCGGGCGGCAGCACGGCTTCGCGCAGCAGGAACTCGGCGTCCTCGCGCGTGTAGATGTCATTGGTGACGACGGCGAGCGACAACTCGTCCCGCAGGGCACGGCAGAGGGCGGCGACGGTAGCGGTCTTACCGGACCCGACGGGTCCCCCGAGCCCGATCCGCAGGGCACGACGACTGCCGTCGGGGCGGTGGGCGTCGGCGCTGATGGCGGGGGTGTCGTGGTGGGTGTGGTCGAGGTGCATGACTACGGCTCCAGTTCAGCGCAGGTCGGCATCATTCAGCCCGTCCGGCGTTTGAGGACGAGGCCGTTCAGGCCGATACGGGGGTCTGGGGGCCGAGCCCCCAGGGAAGGGACGGGCAGGGGCGGCGGGGGCGAAGAACCCCTACGACGCGAACAGCCGTACAGCCCAAGCCGCATGCACCTCCGCCCCGATCTCCAACAGCGGAGCCGACCCCGCAGGCAGCGCATCGACCCCGTCGTCGACCACCCCCCGGGCCGCCTCCACCGCCCGATCCACCACCCGGTCCATCTCGGGCGCCAACCGAGCCAGCACCCCCGTGGCGTCGAACGGATCAAGACTCAACAACCGCACCGTCGCCGAAGCGGGCCCACTCACACTCTCGTACGCCGAGCAGTACGCCGCATCGACAGCCTCCAACCCGGCCGCCCGCGCCGCCAGCCCCAGCACCACCGGCTGATGCGCCCCCTTGGGAAACTCCGCAGCAAGGGCGTCGAGTTCACCCGACGGCCAGGTCGCCCGCGCGGCCCGCATGAGCTGCCGTCCCAGCTTCCGAGCGGCGAGCCGAAGCGCCGGCGACGGCGTCCGCGCATCCGCCGCCGTGTCCAGCTCCACCGGATCGACACCGAGCGCGGCCGCCGCGGCGAGGCCGGCCGACACCAGCCCCGCCGTGTGCAACCGCCCCCGGCAGAAGTCCTCCAGGCTCGCGGCGCCCGTGATCCGCCCGGCCTTCACCGCGGCCTCGGCCCCACCGGAGTGCGCATGCCCTCCGGCGGGAAACCGGCCGTCGGCCAGAACGAGTAGCGCTGCCCTGGACATCAGAAGAGGAAGTACCGCTGAGCCATGGGCAGTTCGGCGGCCGGAGTGGCCTCGACAAGCTCTCCGTCGATGTGCACGGCGAAGCTGTCGGGGTCGACACGCACCTCGGGCCGCGCATCGTTCTCGCGCATGTCGGCCTTGGTCACCCCGCGGGTGGACTCGATGGCCACGAACCGCTTCCCGAGCCCGAGCCGGTCGGGCAGTCCGGCCTCGAGGGCGAGCGGCGCCACGAAGTTGAACGAGTTCGAGGCCGGTGCCCGTCCGATCGCCCCGTACATCGGCCGCGGCAGAATCGGCTGCGGTGTCGGGATGGAGGCGTTGGCGTCGCCCATCTGCGCGTACGCGATCTGCCCGCCCTTGATGACCAGCTGGGGCCTGACGCCGAAGAACGCCGGCTCCCACAGCACCAGGTCGGCGAGCTTGCCGGTCTCCACGGAGCCGACCTCGTGGGCGAGGCCCTGGGCGAGCGCCGGGTTGATCGTGTACTTGGCGACGTAACGGCGTACGCGGTGGTTGTCGGCGCGGCCGTCCCCGGGCAGCGCGCCCCGCCGCCGCTTCATCACATGCGCCGTCTGCCAGGTCCGCAGGATCACCTCGCCGACCCGGCCCATGGCCTGGGAGTCGGAGGAGATGATCGAGATGGCGCCCAGGTCGTGCAGGATGTCCTCGGCGCCGATGGTCGACGGCCGGATACGGGACTCGGCGAAGGCGAGGTCCTCCGGCACCGCCGGGTTCAGGTGGTGGCACACCATCAGCATGTCGAGGTGTTCCTCGGCGGTGTTGACGGTGTAGGGCCGCGTGGGGTTCGTCGAGCTCGGCAGCACATGCGGCTCGGAGACGACCGTCATGATGTCCGGTGCGTGCCCGCCGCCCGCGCCCTCCGTGTGGTACGCGTGAATCCCCCGGCCGGCGATCGCGGCAAGGGTGTCGCCGACGAATCCGGCCTCGTTGAGGGTGTCGGTGTGGATGGCGACCTGGATGCCGGTCTGCTCGGCGACGGTCAGCGAGGCGTCGATGACGGCGGGGGTGGAGCCCCAGTCCTCGTGCAGCTTCAGGCCCAGCGCGCCGCCGCGGATCTGGGACAGCATCGCCTCGTGCGAGACGGTGTTGCCCTTGCCGAGGAAGCCGATGTTGAGCGGGTACTGCTCCATCGCCTCCAGCATCCGGGCCAGGTGCCAGGGGCCGGGAGTCACGGTGGTCGCCTTGGAGCCCTCGGCCGGTCCGGTGCCGCCGCCGACGAGGGTGGTGATGCCCGAGGACAGCGCCTCGTCGGCGATCTGCGGGCAGATGAAGTGGACGTGCGCATCGATGGCACCGGCGGTGAGGATCCGTCCGTTGCCGGCGATGACCTCGGTCTCCGGGCCGATCACCAGGTCCGGGTGCACCCCGTCCATGGTGTCGGGGTTGCCCGCCTTGCCGATGCCGGTGATCCGGCCGTCGCGGATGCCGACGTCGGCCTTGACGATCCCCCAGTGGTCGATGATCACGACGCCTGTGATCACCGTGTCGGGAGTGCCCTCCGCGCGCGTGGCACGCGACTGGCCCATGGACTCCCGGATGACCTTGCCGCCGCCGAACACCGCCTCGTCACCGGCGAGTCCCGGCCCACCGGACCGGTCCTCCTCGATCTCGACGACCAGGTCGGTGTCGGCGAGCCGGATGCGGTCGCCCGTGGTCGGGCCGAACAGGTCGGCGTACGCGGCACGCGAGATCTCAGGCATCGAGGGCACCTCCGGTCTCCCCGCGCAGCCCGGGCACCACGCGGGCGCCGGTGAGCGGTACGAGTTCCACCTCGACGGGGATCCCGGGCTCGAAGCGCACCGCGGTGCCGGCGGCGACGTTGAGCCGCTTGCCGCGGGCGGCGGCGCGGTCGAACTCCAGGCCGGGGTTGGCCTCGGCGAAGTGGTAGTGGGAGCCGACCTGCACGGGCCGGTCGGCGGTGTTGAGGGCGGTGAGCCGGGTGACCTCGCGGCCCTCGTTGTAGACGATCGGGCCCTCGCCGAACAGGATCTCTCCGGGAATCATCGGGATCCCTCTCAGACGATCGGGTCGTGGACGGTGACGAGCTTGGTGCCGTCCGGGAAGGTGGCCTCGACCTGGACGTCGTGGATCATCTCGGGGATGCCGTCCATGACGTCGTCGCGGGTGAGCAGCTTGCGGCCGGAGGACATCAGCTCGGCGACGGTACGGCCGTCCCGCGCGCCTTCGAGGATGTGCGCCGTGATGACGGCCACGGCCTCGGGGTGGTTGAGCCTGAGGCCGCGGGCCCGGCGCTTCTCGGCGACGTCGGCCGCCACGTGGATGAGCAGCCTCTCCTGCTCGTGGGGGGTCAGTTGCACGTCCCACCTCACCTCCTCGCTCCGGGCCGTGCGGGGCCCGGTTGCCGCGGCCACGGGGCAAAGTCCCTGGTGGCGTGGAGGGGCAGGCTAGTTGGACCGCATTTCGAGCAAGTTAACCGAGCTGTGATCCTCAGGCTTTCGGCTCGGCGTCCGTCATGCTCATCAACCCGCGCAGCCCGTCCCGCAGGACCTCCACCGGGGCGGGCCCGAACAGCGCCTGCTGGGCGATGAAGCCGAGGACGGCGGCAACCATCATGCGGGCCACATGGTCCGGCGGGATGTCCGAACGCATCCTCCCGGTCTCCTGGTAGACCTCCACGATCCGGCCCCAGGCCCCGCGCACGTTCCCGTATCCCTCGCGCAGGACGGCCGCGAGTTCCTCGTTGCGCGGGATCTCCGACCACACCTGGACGACCAGGCGCGGGAAGGCGGGGAGGCCGTCGAGGGTGAGGTTCGCGCGCAGGCCGAGGGTCCGGCTGAGAACGAGGGCCACGACGTGGTCGGGCGGCGGGGGCGGGCTCTGGTCGGCCGCCACCTCGAAGGCCGCGTGGACCTCGCCCAGCACCTCCGAGACGATCGCGGCGATCAGCTCCTCCTTTCCGCTGAAGTAGCGGTAGACCGCCCCGGCCGACAGGTCGGCCTCCTTCAGCACGTCCTGCATCGAGGTGGCGTGGAAGCCGTTACGGGCGAAGCAGAGCGCGGCGGCGTCGAGGATCTGCCGGCGGCGGGCGTCGAGGTGGGCCTGGGATACGCGTGCCATGGTCCCCAAACTAAAACGAACGTTCCTTCTTGACAAGTGACACCGAACGGCCGCACGGTGGCGACGTACCAAAAACGAACGATCCTTCTTTTTAACGGGTCGTCCAGACCCCCGGACCAGAGCCCAGAGGAGACACCATGTCCACCGCTCCCGCTCCCTCCACCAGGGCCCCCGCCCGGCGTGTGATCGCGGCCCTCGTCCTCGTCCCGGTCCTCACGGCACTCGCCCTGTGGGCCTTCGCCTGGCCCGCCGCCCGCACCGCGCCCCGCGACCTGCCGCTCGGGGTGGCCGGACCGGCCGCCGCGACCGCACAGGTGGAGAAGCAGCTCCAGCAGCACGACGGCGCCTTCGAGATCCACCGCTACGACGACGAGGCCGCCGCCCGGGACGCGATCGAGGACCGGAGCGTGTACGGCGCCGTGGTCGTCACGCCCCAGGGCCCCGAACTGCTGACCGCCTCGGCCGCGAGCCCGGCCGTCGCCCAGCTGTTGCAGCAGGCGGTGGCGCAACAGGCCGCCGCCAGTGGCGCCCAGGTGCGGACGGTGGACGTCGTCGCCGCGCCCGCGAAGGACCCGCGCGGTGCGGCCCTCAACGCGAGCGCGCTGCCGCTGGCCCTGGCCGGCATCGTCGCGGGCGCGGTGGTGACCCTGCTCGGCCTGCGGGGGATCCGTGCCGCGCTGGCCCTGGTCGGCGCTGCCGCCCTGGTGGGCCTGGTCGCGGCGGCGCTCGCGCACAGCTGGCTCGGGGTGCTCACCGGTGACTGGTGGGCGGAGGCCGCGACGCTCGGTCTGTCCACGCTGGCGGTGAGCGCGGCCGTGGCCGGGGCCGCAGCGCTGATCGGACCGGCGGGCATGGGCCTGATGGCGTTCGTCGTGATGTTCCTGGGCAACCCCTTCTCGGGGGCGGCGTCGGCGCCGCAGATGCTGCCCGAGCCGGTCGGCGCGATCGGCCAGTGGCTGCCGCCCGGCGCCGGGACGACGCTGCTGCGCTCGGTGTCGTTCTTCGACGGCGCGGCGGTGACCGGTCCGGCCCTGACCCTCACCTGGTGGGCCGCGCTGGGCCTCGGGGCGGTGCTGCTGGGCAACGCGATGAAGGCGCGCGCCGGGAGCGCCGAGCCGGCGGCCGACCGGGAGCCCGCGCTCGCCGGCCGACCCGCCGACCGGACGACCGGCTGAACAACCGACTGACCAGCCGACCGTGCACCTCCGCTGCAGCGGAGGTGCACGGTCCTTTTCGTGCCTCGGGGCGCGAGCCGGCCCCGAGGAGGAGTGAGGCGGCCCCCCAGGAGGGGTTCGGCCCCGGTTACGAGGGGTCCGCCCCCCGGTGCTCCGCCGCGATCCCGAACCGCTGCCGTTCGCGGGGAGCGGAGCCGGCCTCGCGGACCGCGGAGACCGAGCTGATCACCTGCTCGTCGGCCGGGGCGTCGAGCGCATCGAGTCGTTCCAGGTCGGCGGCGGAGACGAGGGCGACGAGGGGCTTGCCGTGCCGTGTGACGACGACGCGCTCACCGCCGTACACCACCCGGTTGATCAGGTCGGCGAGCTCAGCCCTGGCTTGCGTCACCGGAATCTCATAGGCCATGCCCCCATTCTAACGTCACGTACATCCTGTACATTTTTTACAGACGGCTCCGCCGGAGCCGGTTTCCGCCGCGAGGAGGGGGTTCGCCATGACCCGACCGTCCGCCCGTCACGTCCTGCCCGAGTTCACCGAACGTACGAGCTATGGGCACAAGACGATGGATCCGTACTCGAAGCTGCTGGAGGAACGGATCGTCTTCCTCGGGACGCCGATCGACGACACGTCGGCGAACGACGTGATGGCGCAGTTCATGCACCTCGAGTACCAGGCCCCGGACCGGGACATCTCGCTGTACATCAACTCCCCCGGCGGCTCGTTCAGCGCCATGTCGGCCCTGTACGACACGATGCGCTACGTCGGCTGCGACGTGGAGACGATCTGCCTCGGGCAGGCCGAATCGTCCGCCGCGGTCCTGCTGGCCGCCGGCACCCCGGGCAAGCGATACGCGCTGCCCGGCGCCCGGGTGGTACTCCGTCAGCCGGCCCTGCCCGAGCCGATCGAGGGACAGGCCAGCGATCTCGCCATCCAGGCCGAGGAGTTGACCCGCGTCCGAGCCCGCCTGGAGGAGATGCTCGTACGGCACACGGGGCGGACTCCGGAGCAGGTCGGCGCGGACATCGAGCGGGACAAGATCCTCACCGCCCAGGAGGCGGTGGAGTACGGCCTGATCGACCGGATCATCCCCAGCCGCAAGGCCTCGCGCACCACCCCCGGCGCACGGTGAGCCGCGGATGCTGCCGCCGGAACTCCCGCCGCTGCCCGCCCTGACCCGCGCCGAGGGCGAGGTGATCGACCGTTACCTGGACGTGGTGGACCTGCTCGGCCGGATCAATCCGGCCCACGAGGGGGACACCTACCGTGGACTGCGCGCCGCCCAGGCGCTGGTGCGCAAGGCCGCCGAACTGCGCGACGCACTCGCACTGATGCACCAGCGGGGCGAGAGCGAGCTGCACGCCCCGACACTCGCGCGGGCGCTGCGCGTCCTGGACGGTGAACGCCGCACGGCGCGGGTCATCGTTCCACCGCGCTCCGACAGTTGACGCACCGCCAGTCGGACCGGCTCGTCAACCCTCACGGCGCCCTGTCCGGGCCGGAGTTGAAACGGACCAAAAGGCGTACCCCCGCCCGGAGTATCCGAGCATACTTTTTTGGAGCCGCTGCACTTGCGCAACAGACATACCTCCGGGGCGGAATAGAGCATTCCAGTGCTGGTCCGGGAGTTCGCGGCACCCTTGACAGCCGCTCGAACAGCAGGCTGTCCACCCGAACGGGTGAGTGGTGAGTAACAACACAAACCCCCGGTTCCGTTGGGATTTTCGGACATTCGTGAGTCAAGATCCGTGACTGACGACAAGACCCCGTCGCAGCGGCGGGGCGATCCGGGCGGACGCCGAGTCCTGCCGCCGCCCGGATGACGGGTCGACAGGAGTGGATCGGCAGGAGTGGAGGACCCAGGTACGACGGGTTGCCGGAGCGCATGTTCCGAGCAGCCCTTGGGGTGAAGCCGCGATGACGCGGCCGGGCCACTTCGCCAGCCCGAATCCGACAGGTCATCCTTCACAGGCGGCTGACGAAGGGTTGCGCATGACAGCGCTCAATCGTGTCCCGTCGCTCATGGCCCGGGCCGGCACGGCCTCGGCCCTCACTCTGGCCGCGGTGGGCGGCTCCGTCGTGGTTCCGGGTGCCGCCTCCGAGGCCGCTGCCGCCTCGCCGGCGCACAAGGCGCTGCAGATCGCGGCGTCGAAGAAGGGCTCCCCGTACGCGTGGGGCGCCACCGGGCCGCGCAGGTTCGACTGCTCCGGGCTCACGCTGTACTCGTACAAGAAGGCCGGCAAGAAGCTGCCTCGTACGGCCGCCCAGCAGTACAACAAGACCCGCCACATCTCGGCCAAGAACCGCAAGGCCGGCGACCTCGTGTTCTTCCACTCGGGGTCCAGCGTCTACCACGTCGGTATCTACGCCGGAAAGGGGAAGATCTGGCACGCCCCGAAGACCGGGGACGTGGTCAGGCTGCAGAAGATCTGGACGAGGAGCGTCTGGTACGGCCGGGTCTCCTGACCCCTGGGGCGCGGTGGCGGCAGCGCCCTGACGCACCGCCACCGCCCCGCCCGTGCGCCCCGGCCCGCCCTGCACCCGGAGCAGGGCCGGGAGCCGCCTGCGCCGCCCATGACGCCCTCCGGGCACGGGCGGCGCACTGCGCTGTCCGGTGGACGCGTCCTACGGCTCCTGCGGCCCCGCCGCCGGCACCGGCCGCGAGGGGACGGTCCACGGCAGTTCGATGGAGACCGTCTTGCCGCCCTCGCGGGTGGGACGCACCCGCAGCCGGCCCCCGCACTCGTTGGTCAGCCAGCGGATGATGACCATGCCGCGGCCGTTGTCCTGCTGGACGGCGGCCGGCAGCCGCTTGGGGAAGCGCGGGTGGCTGTCGGTCACGCCGATGCGCAGCTGTTCGTCGCGGTCGAGTTCGATGTCCACCGTGAAGGTGGGTGACTGGCCGAAGGTGTGCTGTACGGCGTTGGTGGTGAGTTCGGAGACGATGAGCCGGATGGTGTCAGCCACCTCGCTGTCCGGCGCCAGGCCCCACTCCACGAGGGTGCTGACCACATAGCCGCGAGCCGCGGAGACCGAGGCTGGATCGCTCGGCAGAGTGACGGATGCTTCCAGATGGTCTGCCATGGCGAGGTCGTCCCTTTCCCACGGGACCGCAGTCCGACACGGAGCGGATGGTTCGAGTACGGTCCCGGACTGGTGCTTCGTCGCCAGACTGCCACTACCGCGCCGGTCACGGTGGCGATCCACCTAGATATGCATATATCTGTCGCTCGAAGCGGTGAACTCTGCGACGGCAGACCGTATTTGGGCGGCCCAGAAGGAGTAAGGAGTTGCCCATGCAGCACGGTCCCGCAGTGCGCCGTCGGAAACTGGGCGCCGAATTGCGCACGCTGCGCGGCCGCGCCGGCCTCACGAGCGGCGAGGCGGCCCGGCTCGTGGGCTGGCATCAGTCGAAGGTGAGCCGGATCGAGACCGGCGCGAGCGGGGTGAAACCGGCCGATGTGCGGTTACTCCTGGATACCTACCGGGTGACGGACTCCCAACTCCGCGAAGTGCTCCTGACGTTGGCGGACTCGGGCGGCCACGGCCGGGACCACTGGTGGCACGCCTACCGCGGGGTGCTGCCGCCCACCTACCGGGACTTCATCAGCCTGGAGTCCCAGGCGAGCGCGATGCGCACACTGGAGACCTCCGTCGTTCCCGGGCTGCTCCAGACGCCCGAGTACGCGCGTGCGGTGACCCGGGCCGCGGTGGAGGGACTGGACGAGGACCGGCTCGACGCCCTGGTGGAGGTACGCCTGGCCCGGCAGGACGTGCTGCGTTCGCAGCCGCCCCTGGTGCTGAGCGCCGTACTGGACGAGGCGGTGCTGCGCCGCGAGGTCGGCGGACCGGATGTCATGGCCCGGCAGCTGACGCGGCTGGTGGAGGCGGCCCGGCTGCCCCAGGTGCGGCTCCAGGTGTTGCCGTTCGCGGCCGGAGCCCACATCGGCATCACCGGGCCTTTCGTTGTCTTCTCATTTCCGAGCACTTCTGATCTGGATGTGGTTGTTCTCGACCACTTGACGAGTAGCCTCTATCTCGAACGGAAAGAAGACGTAGAGGCCTACACCGAGGCCTTCAACGTCCTTCAGTTCCATGCCCTTTCGCCCGAGGACTCGTTGGACTACATCGCCGGGATAGGTGACGGCGCGTAAGGAGGCACCATGACCGCACTGCCTCGGAACGTACCTTCCAGCACTCGACTGCTCGGTGTGCACTGGCTGCGCAGCAGCTACAGCACCGGGGCGAACAACTGTGTGGAGACGGCCCGGCCGGACCACGGCCCAGGCGCCGGACTGCTCGCCGTGCGCGACTCCAAGGACCCGGCCGGACCCGCGCTGCTCTTCTCCCCCGAGAGCTGGGCGGGATTCACGGCCTCGTTCCGGTGCGGCGAACCGACCCCTGACCACCCCTGACCAGTGTCACTTCCTGATCGGATCTGATCAGGTCCGTATCGCGTGATACACGGCCGTGGTACGCCGACTCATGGTCGCGTTTCACCGATCACCCGTACAGCGCGTTCGATCTGGTCCCCGGAGAGGTCCGCGCGGGCCGTCAGCCGCAGCCGGGAGATGCCGTCGGGCACGGAAGGGGGCCTGAAGCAGCCCACGGCGAGCCCCGCGGCGCGGCAGTCGGCCGCCCAGCGCACGGCCCCCTCCGGGGACGGCGCGCGCACGGAGACGACCGCGGCGTCCGGGCGTACCGCCTCCAGACCCATGCCCGTCAGCCGGGCGTGCAGTTCGCCCGCCACCGCGCGCGCCCGCGCCGCCCGCTCGGGTTCGCGGCGCAGCAGTCTCAGTGCCGCCAGGGCCGCTCCCGTGGCCGCGGGGGCGAGGCCGGTGTCGAAGATGAAGGTCCTGGCCGCGTTGACCAGGTGGTCGATCACCCGGGCGGGGCCGAGCACGGCGCCGCCCTGACTGCCGAGCGACTTGGACAGTGTCACCGTCACGACGACATCGTCGGCGCCCGCGAGCCCGGCCGCGTACGGGGCGCCCCGGCCGCCCGCACCGAGCACACCGAGGCCGTGGGCGTCGTCGACGACCAGTCCGGCGCCGTGCGCGCGGCACGCCTCGGCCAGTGCGGCGAGCGGTGCGGCGTCGCCGTCGACCGAGAAGACCGTGTCGGACACGGCGACGGCCGGCCCCTCGTGGGTCTGCAGCGCCTTGCGCACCGCGTCCGGCTCGGCGTGCGCGACGACCTGTGTCGTACCGCGGGCCAGCCGACAGCCGTCGATCAGCGAGGCGTGGTTGCCGGCGTCGGAGACGATCAGGGAGCCGTGCGGCGCGAGTGCGGTGACCGCGGCGAGGTTGGCCGCGTACCCGGAGGAGAAGACCAGGGCCGCCTCGACGCCGCAGAAGTCGGCCAGCTCCCGTTCGAGTTCGCCGTGCAGCTCGGTGGTGCCGGTGACGAGCCGGGAGCCGGTGGCGCCGCCGCCCCAGGTGCGCGCGGCCCGCGCGGCGCCCTCGGTGACCTCGGGGTGGCGGGCCAGCCCCAGGTAGTCGTTGCTCGCCAGGTCCAGCAGCGGCGTGTCGGCGGAGCGGGGGCGCAGGGTCCGTACGAGTCCGGCGCGGCGGCGCAGCTCCGCCTGCTCGTCGATCCAGCCGAACGCCATGACCCCTCCGGGACTTTTGTAGGTAATGCACAGACCCTAGCGGGACGCAACGCAGCTCAGTGTGTGGCAATACCCACACGACGAACTGCCAGAGCTGTGCGAACTCTCCTTGGCCGGAGGTGGTGCCTTAGGACAGGATCGGCTCTCATGGACCTGCTGAACACGCTCGTGGACAAGGGGCTTCGGCGCGAGCTGCCGACCCGCGAGGAAGCACTGGCCGTCCTCGCCACTTCCGACGACGACCTGCTCGATGTGGTGGCCGCGGCCGGCAAGGTGCGCCGGCACTGGTTCGGCCGACGGGTGAAACTCAACTACCTCGTCAACCTCAAGTCGGGCCTGTGCCCCGAGGACTGCTCCTACTGCTCCCAGCGGCTCGGATCGAAGGCCGGCATCCTCAAGTACACCTGGCTCAAGCCTGACGAGGCCTCGCAGGCCGCGGCCGCGGGGCTCGCCGGGGGTGCCAAGCGAGTCTGTCTGGTGGCCAGCGGACGGGGCCCGACCGACCGTGACGTCGACCGGGTCTCCGAGACCATCAAGGCGATCAAGGACCAGAACGAGGACGTCGAGGTGTGCGCCTGCCTCGGTCTGCTCTCCGACGGCCAGGCCGAGCGGCTGCGCGCGGCCGGCGCGGACGCGTACAACCACAACCTCAACACCTCCGAGGGAACGTACGCGGACATCACGACGACGCACACGTACGCCGACCGGGTGGACACGGTCCAGAAGGCGCACGCGGCCGGGCTGTCGGCCTGTTCCGGTCTCATCGCCGGAATGGGCGAGAGCGACGCGGACCTGGTCGACGTGGTGTTCTCGCTGCGCGAGCTGGACCCGGACTCGGTGCCGGTCAACTTCCTGATCCCGTTCGAGGGCACTCCGCTCGCCAAGGAGTGGCACCTCACCCCGCAACGGTGCCTGCGCATCCTGGCGATGGTCCGGTTCGTCTGCCCGGACGTCGAGGTGCGCATCGCCGGTGGCCGCGAGGTGCACCTGCGCACCATGCAGCCACTGGCCCTGCATCTGGCCAACTCCGTCTTCCTCGGCGACTACCTCACCAGCGAGGGCCAGGCCGGCAAGGCCGACCTGGAGATGATCGCGGATGCCGGGTTCGAGGTGGAGGGCACGGACGAGGTGACGCTGCCGGAGCACCGGGCGGCCGGCGGCTGCGCCTCGACGTGCGGCTCGGCGTCGGTGCCGGCGGCCGAGACGGCCCCCGAGGCGCGCACCGACCTGGTGGCCGTGCGCCGCAGAGGAGCCGGAACGGACCTCGCGCCCAATGCCTGAGCTGACCGTGCCCGAGCTGCTGGACCTCGACCGGCGGCACGTCTGGCATCCGTACGGGCCGATGCCGGGCCGGCAGGAACCGCTCGTCGTCGAGGCGGCGAGCGGGGTGCGGCTGAGGTTGGCGGACGGCTCGGGTGAGCTGGTCGACGGCATGTCGTCCTGGTGGTCGGCGATCCACGGCTACCGCCACCCGGTGCTCGACGAGGCCGCGCGTGAACAGCTCGGCCGGATGAGCCATGTGATGTTCGGCGGGCTCACGCACGAGCCCGCCGTACGCCTGGCAAAGCTCCTTGTCGACATGTCGCCTGACGGTCTGGAGCATGTCTTCCTCGCCGACTCCGGCTCGGTGTCGGTCGAGGTCGCCGTCAAGATGTGTCTGCAGTACTGGCGTTCGCTCGGCCGCCCGGGCAAGCAGCGCCTGCTGACCTGGCGCGGCGGCTACCACGGCGACACCTGGCAGCCGATGTCGGTGTGCGATCCCGAGGGCGGGATGCACGAGCTGTGGACCGGGGTGCTGCCCCGTCAGGTGTTCGCGGACGCGCCCCCGACGGAGTACGAGGAGTCGTACGCGGACCATCTGCGCGCGATGATCGAACGGCACGCCGACGAACTGGCCGCGGTGATCGTCGAGCCGGTGGTGCAGGGCGCGGGCGGGATGCGTTTCCACTCCCCCGCGTACCTGCGGGTGCTGCGCGAGGCGTGCGACGCGCACGACGTGCTGCTGGTGTTCGACGAGATCGCGACCGGGTTCGGACGTACGGGCACGCTGTTCGCGGCGGAGCACGCGGCTCTCGCGCCGGACGTGATGTGCGTGGGCAAGGCGCTGACCGGCGGCTACCTGACGATGGCGGCGACGCTGTGCTCCTCGCGGGTGGCCGACGGCATCTCGCGGGGTGAGGTGCCGGTGCTCGCGCACGGGCCGACGTTCATGGGCAATCCGCTGGCCGCGGCCGTGGCCTGCGCCTCCATCGAGCTGCTGCTCGGCCAGGACTGGTCGGCGGAGGTCAAGCGGATCGAGACGGGGCTGTGGGAGGGGCTGGCTCCGGCCGCGGACCTTCGGGGTGTGCGGGACGTCCGGGTCCTCGGCGCCATCGGCGTCGTCCAGCTCGACCACGCGATCGACATGGCCGCGGCGACGAGGGCGGCGGTGCGTGAGGGCGTGTGGCTGCGGCCGTTCCGCGATCTGGTGTACACGATGCCGCCGTACGTCACGAACGACGCGGACGTGGCGCGGATCGGGCGCGCGGTGTGCGCCGCGGCGCGGGAGGGATGACATGCCGGTTCTGGTGATCACGGGTACGGGCACGGAGGTCGGCAAGACGGTCACGACGGCCGCGGTCGCCGCCGCCGCACTGGCCGCCGGGCGTTCGGTGGCCGTGCTCAAGGCCGCGCAGACGGGCGTACGGCCGGACGAGCGCGGGGACGCCGACGAGGTCGCGCGGCTCGCCGGTGCCGTCACGGCGGCCGAACTCGCCCGGTATCCCGAGCCGTTGGCGCCGGGCACCGCCGCACGGCGGGCCGGGCGGGCGCCGGTGCACCCGCAGGAGATCGCCGAAGCGGCGGCCAAGCTGGCCACCGAGCACGATCTGGTGCTGGTCGAGGGTGCCGGCGGGCTGCTCGTACGGTTCGATGCGGCGGGCGGGACCCTCGCCGACGCGGCCGGGCTGCTCGCCGCGCCGGTGCTGGTCGCGGTGTCCGCGGGGCTGGGCACGCTGAACACCACCGAGCTGACGGCACGTGAAGTACGGTCCCGGCGGCTCGACCTGGCCGGGGTCGTCATCGGCAGCTGGCCCGGCGAGCCCGACCTCGCCGCCCGGTGCAACCTCGCGGATCTGCCGGAGGTGGCCGGAGCCCCGCTCCTGGGCGCCGTGCCCGCGGGGGCCGGGGCGCTGGCTCCGGCGGCCTTCCGCGCGGCGGCACCGGACTGGCTCGCGCCGCGGCTGGACGGGACGTGGGACGCGGAGGCGTTCCGGGTGCGTCAGGCGCCACCGACGTTCCGGTGGTGAGCGCTGCCAGGTGTACCGGCCGGACAGGCCCTTACCGGGACAGCGGTGTCTGCACCGTGGAGTGAGGGGCCGTACGGGTGGACAATCGCCGTACGGCCCGTCCTGCGAGGGAGGTCCTCATGCCGCTACGGTCCGCCGGCGCCCGCAGGGTGGCGCGGGATCCTGTGTACCACCCGTTGTTCGCCCGCTACTACGCCCGCGTCAGCGTGGCCGCCGAGAGCCGGCTGGGCATGGCCGGGGTGCGCGACCGGCTGCTCGCCGGGCTGTCCGGACGCGTGCTCGAGATCGGCGCGGGCAACGGACTGAACTTCGCGCACTATCCCCGTACGGTCCCGGAGGTCGTGGCGATCGAACCCGAGCGCAGTCTGCGGCAGTTGGCGGTGGAGGCCGCGCTGCGCGCCCAGATGCCCGTCGACGTGGTGCCGGGGGCGGCGGAGGCGCTGCCGGTCAAGAGCGAGGCCTTCGACGCGGTGGTGCTGTCGCTGGTGCTGTGCAGCGTGCGGGATGTGCCGCGCGCCCTGGGCGAGGTGCGCAGGGTGCTGCGGCCCGGCGGTCAGGTGCGGTTCTTCGAGCACGGGCGGGGCGGCGGCCGGGCGATGACGTTCACCCAGCGTGCGCTGGACCGCACGGTGTGGCCGCCGTTGAACGGCGGCTGCCATCTGTCCCGGGATCCGGTCGCCGCGCTCAGGGACGCCGGGTTCGAACTGGGCCCGTACCGGCGGATGCTGATGCCGGAGAAGGGGCCCGTACTGCCCA
Source organism: Streptomyces sp. NPDC059866 (assembly GCF_042731325.1). Taxonomy (NCBI): domain Bacteria; kingdom Bacillati; phylum Actinomycetota; class Actinomycetes; order Kitasatosporales; family Streptomycetaceae; genus Streptomyces; species Streptomyces sp. NPDC059866. The sequence goes on from NZ_JBHWJT010000016.1 coordinate 129,001, forward strand.
CCTCGTTCTGTGTGCTGGGCACCGCGTGGCGCCCCGAGGAGTAGGGCCGGGCGTCACAGGCTCCACTGCTGCAGTTCGCGCGCGATGTCGTGCACCGACGCCTCACCGCTTTTCACCAGCCGGGCCAGGTCACGCACCTGCACGGGCGAGGTGACGACCTTGACGCCGCTGGCGACCAGATAGGCGTACGCGACCGCGGAGGCGAACAGGGCGTTGGAGCGCTCCAGCGCGGGGACATGGATCAGCAGTTGGAGCAGGGCCGCAGCGCGCGCGTGCGGGGTGTCGTAGACGGGAACGTCGAAGATCTCGGCCTGGTGGCGCGCGACCGCGGCGACGAGAGCTCCCCAGTCGGTGACCTGGGGATCTCCCGGCGTCTTCTGTTCGGCGAGCATCAGGAGCCAGGCAAGGTCGATGGTGAGGTCGCTCAACGGATCAGTGGCGACCTTCGCTCGTGCGGCCTTGACGGTCCTCCCCGAGGCTCGGCTTCTCCCCCACGCTCGGCTTCTCCCCCACGCTCGGCTTCTCCCCCACGCTCGGCTTCGCTCGCGCGGGGAGACCCCCATGAGCAGGGGCACCCCCGTCGAACTCCTCGGCGAAGACGGACTCGTACTGCTTCATGAAGTCGGCGGCGGCCTCCACGAAGGTGTGGCCGACCTCTCCGGTGTCCTGCCGCACGAGCTCTTCGATGTAGCGGTTGACGCTCATGCCGCGCGCCAGGGCGCGTTCGCGGGCCGCGCGGGCGGTGTCCTCGTCGACGCGGACGTTCAGCTGGGTCTTGGCCATACCTCGAAGCTAGCGCCGGAACGCTAGCAGCGGCAAGGGCGTCGCACGAGGGGCAGTGAGTGCCCCTTACAACCACATTCGGGGCCCGACCTGGGAGGGAGACCGTCCACAACCTCGGCGGGATACCGTTTGTGGTGCGTATCACATCGCCCTCGGCACAGACACGGAACTCGTGACGCCACGAGCGAGGCGCGATCAAGGAGGCAGCCTTGTCCACACCTGCTGCGGAGCACACCCCGGGGCTCGCACCGGCCGACGGGGTCGCGGCCCGCGCCCGCGGTCTCACCAAGGCATACGGCTCGGGCGAGACGACGGTGCTCGCCCTCGACTCGGTGGACGTGGACGTCGCGCGCCGCCGCTTCACCGCCGTCATGGGCCCGTCGGGCTCCGGGAAGTCCACGCTGATGCACTGTCTGGCCGGGCTCGACACCGTCTCGGCCGGACAGGTGTGGCTCGGCGACACCGAGATCACGGGGCTGAAGGAGCGCGAGCTGACCAGGCTGCGGCGGGACCGGATCGGGTTCATGTTCCAGTCGTTCAACCTCATCCCGACGCTGAACGCGCTCGAGAACATCACCCTGCCCATGGACATCGCGGGCCAGAAGCCCGACCGGGAGTGGCTGGACCAGGTCATCGACACGCTCGGCCTGCGGGACCGGCTGGGGCACCGGCCCTCGCAGCTGTCCGGCGGCCAGCAGCAGCGCGTCGCCTGCGCCCGCGCGCTGGCCTCCCGCCCCGAGCTGATCTTCGCGGACGAGCCGACCGGCAACCTCGACTCGCGGGCCGGTCTGGAGGTCCTCGGCTTCCTGCGCGGGGCCGTCGACGACCTCGGGCAGACCGTCGTCATGGTCACCCACGACCCTGGCGCCGCCGCCCACTCCGACCTGGCGCTCTTCCTCGGCGACGGGCGGATCGTCGACGAGCTGGAGCGGCCGACGGCCGAGGCCGTGCTGGAGCGTATGAAGCGGTTCGACGTGATCCGCCGCCGGACCGACGACGCCACCCCCGTCCAGAGGGACTGAAACCCGTGCTCAGGGCAACACTCCGGAGTTTCGTCGCCCACAAGGGGCGACTGCTGCTCTCGGCGCTGGCCGTCCTGCTGTCCGTGGCGTTCGTCACGGGCAGCCTGATCTTCTCGGACACCGTCAGCCGCACCTTCAACCGGCTCTTCGCGTCGACCGCGGCGAACGTCACCGTGACCCCCAAGGAGACCCTCGACGAGGTGGTGCCGTCCGGTGCGACGGCCACGCTGCCCGCCGCGCTCGCCGACCGGGTCGCCCGGGTCGACGGCGTGGCCGCCGCCCGCGCGGAGGCCGAGGCCACGAACATCACGGTCGTCGACGCCGACAACGAATCGGTCGGCCCGACGACCGGCGCCCCCACGATCGGCACCAACTGGAACCCGAGCGACCGCAGCCCCGTCGAGCTGACCTCCGGCCACGCCCCGCACGGGCCCACCGAGGCGCTGATCGACTCCGAGACCGCCGACCGCAGGAACGTACGGATCGGGGACGTCGTGACGGTGATCGCCGCACCCGGCTCCTTCCGGGTCGAGGTCGTCGGCATCGTCACGTTCACGACCACCAATCCCGGTGCCGCACTGGTGTTCGTCGACACGCCGACCGCCCAGACGAAGCTGCTGGGCGTCGAGGGAGCCGCCACGAGCATCACCGTGGACGCGGCGGACGGCGTGAGCGACACCACGCTCAAGCAGCGCGTCGCGGCCGCCCTCGGCGCCGACCGCTACCACTTCCGGACCGCCGACGAGCAGGCCGAGTCGGACGTCGAACAGCTCGGCGGCTTCCTCGACGTCATCAAGTACGTGATGCTCGGCTTCGCCGGGGTCGCCGTCCTCGTGGGCGTGTTCCTGATCGTCAACACCTTCTCGATGCTGATCGCGCAGCGCACCCGCGAGCTGGGCCTGCTGCGCGCGCTGGGCGCCGACCGGCGCCAGGTGCGCCGGTCGGTGCTCACCGAGGCGCTGCTGCTCGGCCTGGTCGGCTCCACGCTGGGTCTGGCCGCCGGCATCGGGCTCGCCGTCGGCCTCTTCGAACTGATGGGCCTGCTCGGCATGAACATCAAGTCCACCGAGATGGTCGTCGGCTGGGTGACACCCCTCGCGGCGTACGTCGTCGGTGTCGGCGTCACCTTCGTCGCCGCGTACCTCCCGGCCCGGCGTGCGGCGGGCGTCTCGCCGATGGCGGCGCTCTCCGACGCCGAGGTCGCCGCGGTGGGCCGGCCGCTCAAGGTGCGTGCGGTGGTGGGCGCAGTCGTGGGAGCGGCGGGCGCGGCGGCACTGGCGGGCTGCGTGGGGTCGTCCGAGACGGGAGCGGCGGCATCCCTGCTGGGCCTCGGGGTGCTCCTGACCCTCATCGCCACCGTGGTCGCGGGACCTCTCCTGGTCCGGCCGGTGATCCGGGTGCTGGGCGGGGCCTTCCCGGCGCTGTTCGGTTCCATCGGCCGGATGAGCCAGCGCAACGCCCTGCGCAACCCCCGCCGTACCGGCGCCACGGCGGCCGCGCTCATGGTGGGCCTCGCGCTGGTCGGCGGGCTGTCGGTGGCGAGCGCCTCGATCACGAAGTCGTTCGACCGGCAGATCGACCGGACGCTCGGCGCCGACTTCGTGATCCAGAACAACTTCGTGCCCTTCCCGCCGGAGGTCACCGCCCATGTGCGCGACACCGAGGGCGTGGGGCTCGTGGTGCGCTCGCGGTTCACGCCGATCGCGGTCCTCCTGCCCGACGGCGCCCGCGTCGAGACGACCGCCGCCGGCTACGACCGGCGGCTCGACGAGGTCGCCAACATCACCTACGCCGGGGGCGACAGCGCCGCCGCGCTCGCCGCCGGTCACCTGGCGATGGACCTGGACTTCGCGCAGGACCACGGCATACGGCTCGGCAGCACCGTCCCCGTCGAGTTCCAGGGCGGACGCACCGCCGAACTGACCGTCGGCGCTCTCACCGACCAGGAGTCCGCCGAGGGCTTCGGACTGCAGGGCGGGATCTACTTCGGCCTCGCCACCCTGGAGCGGTACGTGCCGGGCGGGCAGGACTCCGTGCTGTACGTCAACGCCGCCCCGGGCACGAGCGACGACGACCTGCGCAGGAACCTGGAGCGGACGCTCGACGTGTATCCGCAGCTGCAGGTCCGGGACCTGGCCGACTACAAGCAGCTGGTGCGCGACCAGATCTCCGTGCTGCTCTACCTCGTGTACGCCCTCCTGGGGCTCGCGATCACCATCGCCGTGCTCGGCGTGGTGAACACCCTCACCCTGTCGGTCGTGGAGCGCACCCGGGAGATCGGGCTGCTGCGCGCCATCGGGCTGGCCCGGCGGCAGCTGCGCCGGATGATCCGGCTGGAGTCGGTGGTGATCGCGGTTTTCGGCGCGGTCCTGGGCCTCGGGCTGGGCCTGGCGTGGGGAGTGTGCACCCAGCAGGTGCTGGCGTTGCAGGGCATGACGGCGCTGGCGATCCCGTGGGGCACGATCGTCGCGGTGGTGATCGGCTCGGCGGTGGTAGGCGTCGTGGCGGCGCTGCTGCCTGCCCTGCGGGCCTCGCGGATGAACGTACTGGCGGCGATAGCGCACGAGTGACGCGGAGGTACGCCGGGCCGCCCTGCTGTCCCGGGAACGAACCAGGATCAGCGGGTCAGGTGAACGGCCGAGGTCAAACACCAAGCTGAGCGGCTGTGGGTCAACGCCGGGCAGCGCGCGCATCCACTGGACCCTGTGCCGTCAGTGGCTCGACCGCATAGGTACCCCCTTCCTGACGCTCGTGCCGGCGGAACCGTTTCACCGGGTGCCGTGTCCTTCTTCGCGGAGGGTGGTTCCACGCCGCGGAACACCTGTGAAGGGGGATGGCCATGGGGCAGGTGCGCGAGGGGGCACGGTTGGGGGCTTGGGCCGTCGGCGGGATCATCGGCCTGGCGGCGTTGTACGTGATCGGGGTGTTCGCCTTCGGCGGCGCGGGGTGGATCACCGCCCCGTTCCGCGGTGAGGCGGACAAGCGCGAGAACACCGTCGGCTCGGGCGAGTTCCGTCAGACCACGTACGAGGAGTTCTTCGATCTGTGCGAGGCCGTGCAGAACGCCGAAGGGACGATCCAGGCGCTCCAGGAGGAGCGGAAGACCGCTTCGGAGACTCGTACGACGCAGATCGACCAGTCGATCACCGCGCTGAAGGCCACGCGGATCGAGTCGGTCAACGACTACAACTCGAAGGCCGCCCAGGAGCACCGCGCGCCCTTCCGTGACAAGGATCTGCCGTACCGGCTGGATGCCACCGCCGAGCGCACGACGTGCACCAACTGATCCCCATCTCATCCCGGGAAGAGGGCAGCACCGCATGAAGAAGTTCGCACGCATGGCCCTGGCCACCGTCGTCGCGCTCGTTGTGGGCCTTGCCCTGACGTCCTGCACCGACTCCAGCCAGGACAAGGAGAACAAGACCAAACAGGAGAACTACGACCACCTCGTGGCCCAGCAGCCGGCGGGCCGCATGGAGTACTCGCCGACCCGCGAAGCGATCAACCAGTGGATCAGGACGTGGGGGAAGCGGGGCAAACTCTCATACGTCTACATCCAGAACGCCAAAGGCGAGTACGGGTACTTCATCATGAAGGGCCTGCCGGTGCCGCGCTGCAAGATGCTCACTCCGACGGAGAAGGTGGAGTCCTCCTCCAACGGCGTCGCGGTCCTCGCACAGCCCGGCATGGACGGCGTGTACACGTCGGGTTCCACCTGCGGTGCCTACTACGGTTTCGACGCCACGACGGGCGCGTACATGGAGTTCACGGTCGGCACGAACCAGTCGTTCTTCCTGTTCGACCAGCCCATGACGATGCCGGAGTACGCCAGCGCCAAGCAGTTGGGGCCGAGCTCGGTGAAGGACGTCGAGAAGCAACCTTGAGCGGTCGGGGGCAGCACCCGGCCGGCGAGTTCCGACACGGAAACCGCTCGCCAGACAGGCCGGCGCTCTGCTTGGCTCGCCCCATGAGCGATCTCCACATCCGCCACGCCACCCTCTCGGACATCGACACCGTGCTGCAGTTCTGGCGCGAGGCCGCGGAAGGAACGAGCATCAGCGACGACCACGACGGAGTGGCCCGACTCATCACACGAGACCCCGAAGCCCTGCTCCTCGCAGAGCGCGACGGCGCCCTCACAGGAACCGTCATAGCCGGCTTCGACGGATGGCGATGCTCCGCCTACCGACTGGCCGTACACCCCGACCACCGTCGGCGAGGCATCGCCACCGCCCTGCTGGAAGCAGCCGAACAACGATTCGCCTCCCTGGGCGGGCGACGGGTCGACGCCATGGTCCTGGAAGCCAACGAACAGGCCCACCACACGTGGGCCGCCACTGGCTACCATCGCGAGGACCACTGGCGACGCTGGATCAAACCGCTGTAGATGTGTGTGAGCAGCCAGGATTCGACGGCCGGCGCCGCGGGGACGCGATGGTGCCGACCCGCAACGAGAGGGCGCACCACGCCTGGCGCGCGGCCGGGTACGCGTCCGAGGAGCACTGGCGGCGCTGGGTGAAGCCCCTGGCCGAGTTCTGACACCCTTTGCCGGTCCTTTACTCTTGGAGGACCACTCGGTCCTCCATGAAAGGTGTGAGCGTCCGCCCATGGGCGAGCCTCCCAGTACCAGCCATCGCGCGTTCCTCCCTGCCCTGCCGGACCATGGGACGGGGGTGACCCGATGACCGAAGTGCTCCTCCTGCTCGTGGCGATCCTGCTCTCCCTCGCCTGTGGCGCCTTCGTCGCCGCGGAGTTCTCGCTGACCACGGTCGAGCGCAGCGCCCTGGAGCGTGCCGTCGAGCGCGGCGAGCGCGGCGCGGCCGGCGCTCTGAAGGCCGTACGGAAACTCACCTTCCAGCTCTCCGGTGCGCAGCTCGGCATCACCGTCACCAACCTGGTGGTCGGCATGCTCGCCGAGCCGTCCATCGCCCGGCTGATCGCGGGCCCGCTGGAGTCACTGGGCATCTCCCGCTCCACGGCCTCCTCGATCGCCCTCGTGCTGGGCACGGCCCTGTCGACGGTCTTCCTGATGGTGGTGGGCGAGCTGGTGCCCAAGAACTGGGCGATCTCCTCACCGCTGGCCGTGGCCAAGCGGGTGGGCAACGCCCAGCGCTGGTTCAGCGCGTTGTTCCGCCCGTTCATCACCCACCTCAACAACACCGCCAACCGCATGGTGCGCCGCCTGGGCCTCGAACCCGCCGAGGAGCTCGCCTCCGCGCGCGGTCCGCAGGAACTGGCCGCCCTCGCCCGGCACTCCGCCCGCGAGGGCGCCCTGGAACCGGACACCGCCGAGCTGTTCGTACGCACCCTGAACCTCGCCGACCTGACCGCGGAGAACGTGATGACGCCGCGCGTGCAGGTCGTGGCCCTCGACGCGCAGGCGACCTGCGAGGACGTGGCGAACGCGACCCGGGCCACCGGGCTGTCGCGGTTCCCGGTCTACCGCGGCAACCTCGACTCGGTCGTGGGCACCGCGCACGTCAAGGACGTCCTGGCGGTGCCCGCCGAACGCCGGCCCCGCGTGCCCGTCTCCGAGCTGATGCGCGAGCCGCTCCTCGTCCCGGAATCCCTCACCGTGGACCGGCTCCTGGACCGGCTGTCCGGCAAGCGGACGATGGCCGTGGTCATCGACGAGTACGGCGGCACGGCGGGCGTCGCGACGCTGGAGGACATCGTCGAGGAGGTCGTCGGCGAGGTGCGCGACGAGCACGACCCGCACGAGACGCCCGACCTCGCCCCCGCCGGCACGGACGAGGACGGCCACGCCCTGTACTCCGCCGACGGTGCCGCCCGCATGGACCAGCTCGCGCGCGTGGGCCTGCGGCCGCCCGAGGGTCCCTACGAGACGCTGGCCGGCCTCGTCGCGACCGAGCTGGGCCGGATACCCGCCGCCGGTGACGCGGTCCAGGTGGCCGGCTGGCGCCTGGAAGTGCTGGACGCCGCGGGGCGCAGGGCGGCACGGCTGCTGCTGCACGCCCCGCTCGACGACGAGACGGGGGCGCAGGCATGACCGCCGTACAGCTGCTGATCGGTTTCGCGACGCTGGTCGTCAACGCCTTCTTCGTGGGCGCCGAGTTCGCGCTGATCTCCGTACGCCGCTCCCAGATCGAACCGTACGCCGACCAGGGCGACCGGCGGGCCAGGAGCGTGCTGTGGGGACTGCAGCACGTGTCGGCGCTGATGGCGGCGGCACAGCTGGGCATCACCCTGTGCACGCTGGTGCTCGGTGTGGTCGCGGAACCGGCGATCGCGCATCTGCTCGAGCCGGTGTTCCACGCGATGGGTGTGCCGAGCGGCGCGGGACACGCGGTGTCCTTCGTGATCGCGCTGACCCTGGCGACGTATCTGCACATGCTGCTCGGCGAGATGGTGCCGAAGAACGTCGCGCTCGCGGAGCCGGTGCGCAGCGCACTGCTGCTCGGGCCGCCGCTGGTGGCGCTCTCCCAGGCGCTGCGACCGGTGATCTTCACGATCAACGCCTTCGCGAACGGGCTGCTGAAACTGCTGCGGATCGAGACCAGGGACGAGGTCACGGCCGCCTTCTCCGACGCCGAGCTGGCCCGCCTGGTCAAGGACTCCGGTGCGGCCGGGCTCATCGACGTCCGCGCGCAGGAGCGGCTGCACGACGCCCTGGAACTGGGCCGCCGGCCCGTGCGGGACGTCGTGCTCCCGCTGGAACGCGTTTTCTACGCGCGCGTGGGCGTCACGCCGGAGGAACTGGAGCGGCTGTCGGCCGAGTCCGGCTTCTCCCGCTTCCCCGTCGTGGACGAGGGGCGCCGGATCGTCGGCTACCTGCATGTGAAGGACGCGCTGGACGCCTCGCCGCGGGATGTGCCGTTCCGGCTGCGCGACATGCGGTCCATCGCGCGCGTACGGGAGTCGACACCGCTGGACGACGTGCTCACCGCGATGCGCGGCAGCCGTACGCACCTGGCGGCCGTGCTCGGCTCGGACGGGCGGCTGGCAGGGCTGGTGACCATGGAGGACGTGCTGCGGGAGCTGTTCGGGCAGCGGGCCTAGCAGGCAACGGCGGCCCGACCGACCGTCGGGTATGCGCCTCGGGATACCATCTCGTACGCCATGCAGACGAATTCCTCTCCCCAGTACACCAGCCTGGTCGCGGTGGGCGACTCCTTCACCGAGGGCATGTCGGACCTGCTGCCCGACGGCACCTACCGGGGCTGGGCCGACCTCCTTGCGGCACGGATGGCCGCCCGCACTCCCGGCTTCCGGTACGGCAACCTGGCCGTGCGCGGCAAACTGATCGGGCAGATCGTCGACGAGCAGGTGGATGTGGCGGCCGCGATGGGCGCCGATGTCATCACGCTCGTCGGCGGGCTCAACGACACCCTGCGCCCCAAGTGCGACATGGGCCGGGTGCGCGGGCTCCTGGAGGAGGCCGTGGAACGGCTGGCTCCGTCGTGCAAGCAGCTCGTCCTGATGCGGAGCCCGGGACGGCAGGGCCCGGTCCTGGAGCGGTTCCGGCCGCGCATGGAGGAGCTCTTCGCCTGCGTCGACGAGCTGGCCGCGCGGCACGGCGCGGTGGTGGTCGACCTGTACGGGGCGCCCTCGCTCGGCGACCCCCGGCTGTGGGACGTGGACCGGCTGCACCTGACCGCCGAGGGGCACCGGCGGGTCGCGGAGGCGGTGTGGCAGACGCTCGGACACGACCCCGAGGACCCGGACTGGCACACGCCGATCCCGGCGACCGTGCCGCCGGGCTGGGCAGCGCGCCGGGTCGCTGACGTGCGATTCGCCCGCCAGCACCTGCTGCCGTGGATCGCCCGCCGCCTGACGGGCCGGTCGTCCGGGGACGGGCTCCCGCCGAAGCGGCCGGAGCTTCTGCCGTACGAGGGCCCGGTGGCGTAGCTCCGCGCGGGGATGCGTGCCGAAGCGAGGTGCGGGGGCGGCAACCCCCAGCGACCTCCCCCACCACCTTGCCTTCCATCCGGCCCTCTCGCCCCGGGGTCCAGGGGCGGAGCCCCTGGGGATGGGACGGGTGGGGGCGGCGGGGCGAAGACCTTCCCGCCAACTCCCGGGGGTGACCCAGCTCTCGTAGGTTCCACCAAACACATCCGTGGCGCTGGCCTGCACAAACCGCCAGTAGAATCCGTTTACGTGACTTCTGCGCCCGCCAAGCCCCGCATCCCGAACGTCCTCGCCGGACGCTACGCCTCCGCCGAGCTCGCCACGCTCTGGTCGCCCGAGCAGAAGGTGAGGCTGGAGCGTCAGCTCTGGCTCGCCGTGCTGCGGGCCCAGAAGGACCTCGGGATCGAGGTGCCGGACGCGGCGATCGCCGACTACGAGCGCGTCCTCGACCAGGTCGACCTGGCTTCCATCGCCGAGCGCGAGAAAATCACGCGCCACGATGTGAAGGCGCGGATCGAGGAGTTCAACGACCTCGCCGGGCACGAGCAGGTGCACAAGGGCATGACCTCCCGCGACCTGACCGAGAACGTCGAGCAGCTGCAGATCCGGCTCTCGCTGGAGCTGATGCGCGACCGCACGGTGGCCGTCCTGGCGCGCCTGGGCAAGCTGGCGGGTGAGTACGGTGAGCTGGTCATGGCCGGCCGCTCGCACAACGTCGCCGCGCAGGCCACGACCCTCGGCAAGCGGTTCGCGACCGCGGCCGACGAGCTGCTCGTCGCCTACGGGCGGGTGGAGGAGCTGCTGGGCCGCTATCCGCTGCGCGGCATCAAGGGCCCGGTCGGTACGGCGCAGGACATGCTGGACCTGCTGGGCGGGGACGCGTCGAAGCTCGCGGAGCTGGAGCAGCGGATCGCCGATCACCTGGGCTTCTCCACGGCCTTCACGTCGGTCGGCCAGGTCTACCCGCGCTCGCTCGACTACGAGGTCGTCACCGCACTGGTGCAGCTGGCGGCGGCGCCGTCCTCGCTGGCGAAGACGATCCGGCTGATGGCCGGGCACGAGTTGGTCACCGAGGGCTTCAAGCCGGGCCAGGTCGGCTCCTCCGCCATGCCGCACAAGATGAACACCCGCTCCTGCGAGCGCGTCAACGGCCTGATGGTGATCCTGCGCGGTTATGCCTCGATGACCGGCGAGCTGGCGGGCGACCAGTGGAACGAGGGTGACGTGTCCTGCTCGGTGGTGCGCCGGGTCGCGCTGCCGGACGCTTTCTTCGCGCTGGACGGGCTGCTGGAGACGTTCCTGACGGTGCTCGACGAGTTCGGCGCGTTCCCGTCGGTCGTGGCGCGCGAGCTGGACCGCTACCTGCCGTTCCTGGCGACGACGAAGGTGCTGATGGCCTCGGTGCGCGCGGGGGTCGGCCGTGAGGTCGCGCACGAGGCGATCAAGGAGAACGCGGTGGCGTGTGCTCTGGCCATGCGCGAGCAGGGCGCCGAACGCAACGAGCTGCTGGGCAGGCTCGCGGACGACTCGCGCATCCCCCTCGAACGTGCGCAGCTGGACGAGCTGATGGCCGACAAGCTGTCCTTCACGGGCGCCGCGGCCGACCAGGTCGGCACCGTCGTCGGCCGGATCGAGGAGCTCGTGAAGCAGCACCCGGAGGCCGCGGGCTACACGCCGGGAGCGATCCTCTGACACGCTTCACCGCACAGGAGTTGGAGGCCGCTCGCGACCGCCTGGTACCCGACGTGGTCGCGGACGGCCTCCGCGTGCTGTTCTGCGGCATCAACCCGGGCCTGATGACCGCGGCGACGGGCCACCACTTCGCCCGCCCGGGCAACCGCTTCTGGCCGGTGCTGCATCTGTCCGGGTTCACGCCCCGGCTGCTGAAGCCGTCGGAGCAGGACGAGTTGCTGACGTACGGGCTCGGGATCACCAATGTGGTCGCGCGGGCGACGGCTCGGGCCGACGAGCTGAGCGCCGAGGAGTATCGCGAGGGCGGGCGCCTGCTGTCGCTGAAGGTGGCACGGTTGCGACCGCGCTGGCTGGCGGTGGTGGGCGTCACCGCCTACCGGGCCGCGTTCGACGACCGCACTGCCCAGGTGGGGCCGCAGGCCAGGACGATCGGGAACACGCGGGTGTGGGTACTGCCGAATCCCTCCGGGCTGAACGCGCATTGGACTACGGCGACGATGGCGGAGGAGTTCGCTCGGTTGCGGGCGGCGGCGGAGGCCTGAGGGTCCCGGTCGTGTTCGTCACGGCGGGTCGGTCGTCTCCAGGCACCGCACGATGTCCATGCCCCGGTAAACCCGGGGCCACTGGCAGTTGCCGCCGCGTCAGGCGTCCCGGTGCCGCACGCTCCACGCGCCCGCCACCAGGGCCGCCGCCGTCCACAGGGCGGTCACGGTGAGACCGGTCCACGGGCCGAGGGTGCCCTCCGGAGTCTCGTGGAACACCACCTGGCCGGCCTTGTCGGGCAGGAGGTCGGCGACGGTGCCGGACATGTCGCCGATCACGAAGGACACGATGAGCAGGAACGGGATCAGCACGCTCAGCGTGGCCACGCCGCTGCGCAGCAGGGCGGTGAGTCCGGCCGCGAACAGCGCCATCAGCGTGAGGTAGACGGCACAGCCGACGACCCCGCGCAGCCCCTCGCTCCAGGAGAGACCGTCCGCCTCGTCCCCCAGCACGGCTCTGCCGACGGCCAGGCTCGCCGCACCCGTGACGAGGCCGGCCGCGAGGACGGGTACGGCGATCGCCACCGCCTTGGCCGCGAACCACCGCCCGCGCCGCGGCACCGCGGCGAACGTGACGCGCAGGGCACCGCCCTGGAACTCCGAGGAGACGGCCGTCGTGCCGAAGGCGATCGCGGCGATCTGCCCGAAACTGACGCCGAAGAACGTCGCGAACAGAGGGTCGAAGTCCGCGCCGCCGGTGTCCAGTCCGCCGAGTGCCGAGAACAGGGTGGTGACGAGCAGGACGGCGCACAGGGCGCCGAGGAGCGACCGCAGCGTGCGGATCTTGATCCACTCGGCGCGGAGCACGGGCGTGAATTCCATGGTCAGGCCTCCTGGGGCTGTGCGGTGAACTCGGTCTCGGCCGCTGTCAGGTCGAGATAGGCCTGCTCCAACGTGCCCTCCTCCGCGGCCAGTTCGAGGATCGGCACGCCCGCGGCCGAGGCGATGCGCCCGATGTCGTCCACGCGCGCGAGGGACACGGTCCAGATCCCGTCCTCGTGCTCCACGGCGTCGTGGCCGTGCCGGGCGAGGGCGTTCTTGAGGGCCGCAGGGTCCGTCGTGCGGATCCGCACGCGCGGCTGCACGCGCGCGTGGATGAACTCCCGCATCGGGGTGTCGGCCAGCAGGCGGCCACGGCCCAGGACGACGAGGTGGTCGGCGAAGGACGCCGTCTCGTTCATGAGGTGGCTGGAGACCAGGACCGTGCGCCCCTCCCCGGCGAGCCGGCGCATCAACTCCCGGATCCAGATGATGCCTTCGGGGTCGAGGCCGTTGGAGGGCTCGTCGAGCATGACCACCTCGGGGTCGCCGAGGAGGGCTGCGGCGATGCCGAGCCGCTGGCGCATGCCCAAGGAGTACGTCTTCACCCTGCGGCGCGCCACCGACGCGAGCCCCGTCTCCTCCAGCATCTCGTCGACGCGCCGGTCCGGGATGCGGTTGCTGGCCGCCAGGACGCGCAGATGGTCGCGGCCGGTGCGGGAGCCGTGCGCAGCCTGGGCGTCGAGCAACGCGCCCACGTGACGCAGGGGTTCGCGCAGGGTTGCGTAGGCGCGGCCGCCGATGGTGGCGGTGCCGGAGGCCGGCCGGTCGAGGCCGAGCACGAGCCGCATGGTGGTCGACTTGCCGGCGCCGTTGGGGCCGAGGAAGCCGGTGACGCGGCCGGGGAGGACGGTGAAGGTGAGGTCGTCCACGGCTCGCCGGGTGCCGTACTCCTTGGTGAGGGCCTGGACTTCGATGCTGGTCATGCCGACAGCCTGGCCGCCGGGGCGCAGGCGGTTCCTCCCCCGCGGGTGGAGATCGTCTCCCCCGTGCGGGGGAGGCTCGTTGTCAGTGGCGGCTGGCACGATGACGGAATGGTCCGCTGGCTGCGCCCGTTCGGCAGGGCGGTGACGTACACACGATTGCTGCATCTGTTCATCGCCATCGTGTGGCCGTCCATGTGGCTGTTCGTCAAGGAAGCCTGGTGGACCTGGCTGGTGGCGGCCGCGGTGCTCGCCCCCGTCGGTCTGGTGCCCGCGATGCGCACCGCGGAGGGGATGCAGGCCAGGCTGCTGCTGACCGGTCACCGGCACGACAGTGAGGGCACCGGCATCGTCGTCGCGCCGTCCGCCTCCTGGAGAGACCGGGGGCGGCTCGTCGTGTGGCTGGAGACGCGGCTGCTGCTCGGCTGCGCGACCTCGCTGTTCACCGTTCAACTGGCCCTTGCCGCAGTGGACTTGGTGTCGGCGGCGTTCGGCCGTGACGTCGAGGAGGGCGTACTGCTGCTCCTCGACGGCCACGAGTGGTGGCACGTCCTGCTCGTGCCGCCGGCGCTGGTCACGCTGGCGGCGACCGTGGTCGCCTCGGGCCACCTCATCACCGCACTCGCCCACCGTCTCCTGGGCCCCTCCCCTGCCGAGCGCCTCGCCGCCATGGAGGAACGCACCGAGCAGCTTCTGGAACGCACCCGCATCGCTCGCGAACTCCACGACTCCATCGGCCACGCCCTGACCGTGGCGGTGGTGCAGGCGGGTGCCGCGCGCGCGGCAGGCGATCCCGCCTTCACCGACCGGGCCCTGGATGCCATCGAGGAGACCGGCCGGGCGGCCCTGGAGGACCTGGATCGTGTCCTCGGCATCCTGCGTGAGTCGGAGCGGCCGGTCAGCAGCCGGCCGACGCTGACGGACGCAGACCGTCTGCTGGAGTCCGCGCGTGCCTCCGGTGCAAAGGTGGAGGCCGAGATGACCGGGCCCCTGGAGACCGTGCCCGGCCCGGTCTCCAGGGAGGGCTACCGCATCCTCCAGGAGTCCCTGACCAACGTGCTGCGGCACGCGGGGTCCGTCGCCGTCCGGGTCCGCATCGCCGTCGCGGGCGGCACGCTCACCCTCGAGGTGCGCAACCCGCTCACCGCCGGCATACCAGGGCCCGGTCGGGGCAGCGGTCTGCGCGGCATACGGGAGCGCGCTGCCCTGCTGGGCGGCCGCGCGCGGACGGGGCCCGACGAGGGCGACTGGCAGGTGCGTGTGGAGCTGCCGCTCGGCTGATCTACGCTGGCCGGATGCCGGTCACCGTTCTCCTCGTCGACGACGAGCCCCTCGTACGGGCGGGCCTGCGGGCCGTGCTGGAGGCGCAGCCCGACATCGAGGTCGTCGGGGAGGCGGCCGACGGGGCCGCGGTGATTCCGCTGGTGCGGCGCCTGCGGCCCGACGTGGTCGCCATGGACGTACGGATGCCGCTGCTGGACGGCATCGAGGCCACGCGCGCGGTGCTGCGGACGATCGACGAACCGCCGAAGATCCTGGTGGTGACGACGTTCGAGAACGACGAGTACGTCTATGGGGCGCTACGGGCCGGCGCCGACGGGTTCCTGCTGAAGCGGGCCCGGCCGGCCGAGATCGTGCACGCGGTACGGCTCGTGGCCGAGGGCGAGTCGCTGCTGTTCCCGGCGTCGGTACGGCAGCTGGCGGCGGAGTACGGCGAGGACGGCGGGAATCGTGCGGCGCGGGCGGTGCTGGAGCGGGCCCAGCTGACCGAACGGGAGGCGGAGGTGCTGCGGTTGATGACGCGCGGGCTGTCCAACGCGGAGATCGCCGGGCAGTTGGTCGTCGGCACGGAGACGGTGAAGTCGCATGTCAGCGCGGTGCTGGCGAAGCTGGGGGCGCGGGATCGCACACAGGCGGTCATCACGGCGTACGAGTCGGGGTTCGTGTCGCCGGGCTGACCGCGGTCGTCGCACCGGACCGCAGGCGTCCGCCTCTCGCCCGGCTGTCCTGCGCCGAGTACCATCCGGCCAACACGCGCACGAGCTGGGAGGACGGACGGTGGGGCGGCTGACCGGCGGGGATCCCTCGCTGTTGCGAAGGATCAATTCCGCGGTGGTGCTGCACGCGCTGCGTGCCACGGACTGCGCGACGCTGACGGAGGTCACCCGGGTGACCGGGCTGTCCCGGCCCACCGTCGAGGGCGTCGTCGAAGGGCTCATCGAGGCCGGTCTCGTGGTGGAGAAGGCAGCCGAGGAGGGTGCCGCGCGGCGTCAGGGGCGGCCGGCGCGGAGGTTCCGGTTCCGGGCCGAGGCCGGTCATCTGCTGGGGCTGGAGATCGGGGCGCATCGCGTTGCCGCGCTCCTCGCCGACCTGGACGGGCGGGTGATCGGCGCGCAGGCGAAGGACGTCGACGAGACGGCGCACGCGGACGAGCGCCTGGAGCGGCTGCGCACCGCGGTCGCCGAGCTGCTGCGGCGGGCCGGGGTGGCGCGCGGATCGTTGCGGGCGGTGGGGGTGGCCACGCCCGGGATCGTCGAGGCGGACGGCACGGTACGGCTGGGTACGGCACTGCCGGGGTGGACCGGGCTGCGTCTGGGGGAACGGCTGGGCCGCTCCTTCAAGTGTCCGGTCCTGGTGGAGAACGACGCCAACGCGGCGGCCGTTGCCGAGCACTGGAAGGGTTCCGCCACCGAGTCCGACGACGTCGTGTTCGTACTGGCGGGGTTGAGCCCCGGCGCCGGTTCGCTGATCGGCGGGCGGCTGCACCGCGGTTTCGGCGGGGCCGCCGGTGAGATCGGCGCGCTGCATCTGCTGGGCCGGGACGTCACCCCGGAGACGCTGCTGTCCACGACGGACGAGCCGCTGCATCCGCTGGACGAGCAGGCGGTCGCCCAGGTCTTCGCCCAGGCCCGCCAGGGCGATCAGCGGGCCCGGGCTGCCGTCGACCGGTTCATCCAGCGGCTGGTGCACGATGTCGCCGCGCTCGTGCTGGCCCTCGACCCGGAGCTGGTCGTCATCGGTGGCTGGGCGGCGGGACTGGACGGCGTACTGGAGCCGCTGCGGCGCGAGCTGGCGCGCTACTGCCTGCGGCCGCCGAAGGTGACCCTGTCACTGCTCGGCGAGGCCGCGGTGGCGACAGGGGCACTGCGACTGGCCCTGGACCATGTGGAGGAGCAGCTCTTCGCGGTCGAGAGCACAGTGACGGCACGCCACTGAAGCGCCCGCCGACGGGCCCGGAAAACCTCGCGTACCCCCGGGCACCGTCCGAGCGCGAGACGTCGGGACCGCCGGTCAGGATGCCCGGCGCTGTGCGTCCTGGTGGATCTCCACGCCGCCCGAGTCCCCGAAGGTCAGCCTGCAGGTGTCCGCGCGGTAGGTGGCGACGGAGAGCGCGGCGGTGCGGCCCTCGGCGAAGTAGCGGGTGGTGACGACGAGCACGGGCGCGCCCGGCAGCCGGTCGAGTTCCTTCGCGTCGTCGGCCCGGGCCGAGCCCAGCTCCACGGCGCTGTCCTGGCCCTCCAGCTCCATGCGCTGCAGCTCCCGCAGCAACGCACGCGCGCGTGCCGGTCCTGCCGGGGCGTCGATGGCGGACAGCTCGGGCACGGACGACTCGGGGATGTACAGCAGCTCGGCGGCGACCGGCTGGCCGTGTGTCATCCGGGTGCGGCGCACGGTGTGCACGGGTTCGTCGCGGCCGGCCTCCAGGGCGTCGGCGACCGCCGCCGACGGCGCCGTCGTCGTGCAGTCGACGGCCTGCCAGGCATCGCCGGGCGTGCCCGGCCAGGCGTGCTGTTCGGTGCCGACGGCCACTCCCACGCGCGGCGGCGCGACGGTCGTACCGACGCCGCGGCGGCGTTGCAGCCGGCCTTCCAGTTCGAGCTGTTCCAGGGCCTGACGCAGCGTGGCGCGGGCGACGCCGAAGCGGGCGGCGAGGTCGCGCTCGTTGGGCAGGATCTCGCCCACGGAGAACTCGGAGTCCAGTGCCTCCGTGAGCACGGTCTTGAGGTGCCAGTACTTCGGTTCCGGCACCGATTCCAGCTGCGTGGTCCCCACCCTGTCCTCCGCAATCGCCGTGATCCGGCGGCGTTTTAGCGCCCTTGTTTATTAAAGGTTGTTGCACTTGTCTGCGACCATAGGACGGCCCTCACCCTTGGTCAAGACCAATCCTCGATCCCTTGGGCGCCGTACGGGCGGACCGACGTGAAGCGTTCACGGGGCGTTCACAAAACACCGCATAGGTGACATAGCGGCAACGGCGGCTACTCGCCGGCCAGCCTCCGCAGCTTGTCCGGGTTGCGGATGACGTAGACCGAACGGATGCGCCCGTCGAGGACGTCCAGCTGGAACACGGAGTCGGGCTCGTCCCCGGACAGGACCAGCACCGCGGGGCCGCCGTTGAGTTCCAGGAACCGGAAGGACGCCGCCGCAACGCCCTTGCGGGCGGTGCCGACGAGGAAGCGGCCCACGTTGTCGGCGCTCCGAAGGACCCGCAGGGGCGCCTTCGCCTTGCCGCCGCTGTCGCCGACGAGCCGGACGTCGGGGGCGAGCAGCGACATGAGGCCCTCGAGGTCCCCGTCCGCCGCGGCGGCGAGGAACCGCTCGGTGAGATCACGGCGCTGGACGGGGTCGACGTCGTAGCGCGGCCGGCGCTCGTCGACGTGCTTGCGGGCGCGGCCCGCCAGCTGCCGTACGGCCGGCTCGGCCCGGTCGAGCATGGCGGCGATGTCCGCGTACGGGTATCCGAAGGCCTCCCGCAGGACGAACACGGCCCGCTCCAGCGGCGACAGCGACTCCAGGACGACGAGTACCGCGAGGGACACGGAGTCGGCCAGCATCGCCCGCTCCGCCGCGTCCGGGACGGCGCCGCCGAACTCGGTGACATACGGCTCGGGCAGCCAGGGACCGACGTACGCCTCGTTGCGCGCCTTGATCTGGCGCAGCCGGTCGACGGCGAGGCGGGTGGTGACACGCACCAGGAACGCGCGCGGTGCGCGCACTTCGGACCGGTCGGCGCCGGACCAGCGCAGCCAGGCCTCCTGGACCACGTCCTCCGCGTCGGCCACGCGGCCGAGCATGCGGTAGGCGACGCCCAGGAGGACGGCGCGGTGCTCTTCGAAGACCTCGGTGGCGGTGTCGGTGGTCACGCCCTCATCCCATCCGACGCGTCCGGTCGTGTCCAGGCGATTCCGTGGGCGGGACTTCGCGGTCCGTACGGCTGAGTGGTTGACGACAACCGGGGGCTACCCGGCGGTAGCTATTGCTGACAAGGTGTCTACACCACGTCCGGCGCACGAGTCCTCGCCAAGGAGCTGTATGTCCGCCACCGTCTCCTTCAAGGTCCCCACCCCGCACGGCCCGCGGAGCGTCACCGTCTCCTACGCGCGCGCGGGCACCGGTGCACCGCTGCTCCTGCTGCACGGCATAGGTCACCACCGGCAGGTGTGGGACCCTGTGATCCCCGCCCTGGCGCCCGAGCGCGATGTGATCGCCGTGGATCTGCCGGGCTGCGGTCAGTCCCCGGCACTCCCGGCCGGGCTGGCGCACGACCTGCCGTCGATGACCGCCGTACTCACCGCTCTGTGCGAGGCGCTGGATGTCGAACGGCCGCATGTGGCGGGCAATTCGCTGGGCGGTCTGCTGGCGTTGCAGCTCGGTCGCGACCGGCTCGTCCGGTCGGTCACGGCGCTGTCCCCGGCCGGGTTCTGGTCGGCGGTCGAGCGGCGCTACGCCTTCGGTGTCCTGATGACGATGCGGCAGATCGCGCAGCGGATGCCGGTGCCCGTGGTCGAGCGGCTCGCCCGCCCGGCGCTCGGCCGTACGCTCCTGACGAGCGCCATCTACGCCCGCCCGGCCCGCCGTGCCCCCGAGGCCGTGGTCGCGGAGACGCTCGCGCTGGCGCGTGCGGAAGGCTTCTCGGAGACCCTGCGGACCGGCAGGGACGTGCAGTTCACCGATGACGTCCCGGGAATTCCGGTCACCGTGGCCTGGGGCAGCCGGGACCGGCTGCTCGTGCCCCGGCAGGGCGTCCGCGCCAAGTACGTCATTCCCCGGGCCCGGCTGGTCCGGCTGCCCGGCTGCGGTCACGTCCCGATGAACGACGACCCGGCGCTGGTCGCGCGGGTCCTGCTCGACGGCAGCCGCTGAGCGAAGACGGTCCGTCAGGAGGCTCTTCTGTTCTTGCCCGGTAGCCGCCGCTTTCCCGTGCGCCCACGGTCAGTTGTTCACTTGTGGTTTCCGTGTGCGCTGCGACGCACCAGTAGTTGTGGCATCGCAACTGGCCGGAACCGTCCCGTCCTGGAGGCGCCCATGTCACACCGTCCCTTCCCCGGCCGCCGCAGCGTCCTGCGCGGCTCCCTCGCCGCGTCGGCGGCCCTGACCCTGCCCGTCGGCCTCGGCGCGGCGCCGGCCCTCGCCCGGTCGGGGCGCCCCTCGGCGAGCTGGGGCGTACAGACGGGCGACGTGACCGCGCACTCCGGGCTGGTGTGGGTACGGTCCGACCGGCCGGCCCGGATGATCGTCGAGACGTCCGCGACCGAGTCGTTCCGCAACCCGCGCAGATGGCACGGCCCGCTGCTCGGCGCCGGCACGGACTTCACCGGCACGACCCGGCTGCGCGGACTGCCGTCCGGCGAGCAGATCCACTACCGCGTGCTGCTCGCCGACCCGGACGACCCGCGTCGCACCGGCGAGCCGGTCACCGGCACCTTCCGCACGGCGTCCGACCGGCGGCGCGACGGGGTGCGGTTCGTCTGGTCCGGCGATCTGGCCGGACAGGGCTGGGGCATCAACCCGGAGCTCGGCGGTTACCGGATCTACGACGCGATGGCCGCCCTCGACCCGGACTTCTTCATCTGCAGCGGTGACAACGTCTACGCCGACGGTCCGATCACCGAGACCGTGGCCCTGCCCGACGGGCGGACCTGGCGGAACGTCACCACCGAGGAGAAGTCCAAGGTCGCCGAGACGCTGGCGGAGTTCCGCGGCAACTTCCGCTACAACCTGCTGGACGAGAACCTGCGCGCCTTCAACGCCCAGGTGCCGTCCATCATCCAGTGGGACGACCATGAAGTCACCAACAACTGGTACCCGGGTGAGATCCTCACCGACACCCGGTACACCGAGAAGAACGTCGACGTGCTCGCCGCGCGCGCCCGGCAGGCGTTCTCGGAGTACTTCCCGATCTCGACGCTGCGCCGCCCCGACGGCCGGGTCCACCGGGTCCAGCACCACGGCCCGCTGCTCGACGTCTTCGTCCTGGACATGCGCACCTACCGCAACGCGAACTCCACGGACGACCAGCCCACCGACCAGCAGGGCATCCTCGGCCGCGAGCAGCTGGAGTGGCTCAAGCGGGAGCTGTCCCGTTCCCGAGCGGTGTGGAAGGTGATCGCCTCCGACATGCCGCTCGGCCTGGTCGTACCGGACACCGGGGACGGCAGACCGAACATCGAGGCGGTCGCGCAGGGCGACCCCGGGGCGCCGCTCGGCCGTGAGCTGCAGATCGCCGAGCTGCTGCGGTTCGTCAAGCACCGGCGGATCACGGGCACGGTGTGGCTGACCGCCGATGTGCACTACACGTCGGCGCAGCACTACCAGCCGTCGCGGGCAGCCTTCACCGACTTCGAGCCGTTCTGGGAGTTCGTCTCGGGCCCGCTCAACGCGGGCGCCTTCCCCGCCAACGCGCTCGACAACACCTTCGGCCCGGAGCGGGTGTTCGTGAAGGCGCCGGCCACGGCCAACGTCTCACCGGCCGGGGGCTATCAGTTCTTCGGCGAGGTGGACATCGACGGCCACAGCGGGGAGATGACGGTGCGGTTGCGCGAGCAGGACGGCACCGTGCTGTTCACGCAGGTGCTGCAGCCGGGCCGCGTCGGCCAGTAGATTCGGTACGCGCGGCCGAGGGGCGCGCACCGGTGTCATCCCCCGGTGCGTGCCCCTCGGCAGGCAGGGGCCCGTCGGCAGGGCCGGTGTCACCTCGTTGACACCTCTGACGCAACACACTCGTAAAAATAACCGCAAAACAGACAGAACCATGCTTTACCGAGCAGTCACAAAGCGTTCGTGATCACGCAACACCTTTCCTTCACAGTGGCTGCATGAGTCGAGACATGTCTGATGTGACGCGTACGAAAAACGGGCGTCCTGTGCACCACTGGCGACGGGACGTCGTCGAACTCGCCGCCCTCTTCACCGCCGTCGCGGTGGCCGATGCCGTGGCGAACCTGATCGGGCACGGACCCGACGGTCCGGCGCTGCTGGTGATCTCGGCGGTCGTCCTGCTCGCCACGGCCGCCTTCCACACCTGGTGGGCACGGCGCCACGGTCACGCTCCTCCGAAGAGCGATACCGGCGCCCGGCCGCGCTCCCCGGAGCAGCAGGCCGGGCCGTCCGCGAGCCCTGAGTCCGAGGGCGGGGAGGGCACGCTGTGGCGGATGCGGACGACGGTGAAGGACGAACCGGGCTCGCTGGCCGCACTGTGCACGGCCCTCGCCGGGCACCGGGTCGACATTCTGAGCCTGCAGACGCATCCGCTGGGTGACGGCACGGTCGACGAGTTCCTGCTGCGGGCTCCCGCAGAGCTCGCGGCGTCCGAGATCACCCGGGCGGTCTCGCGGGCGGGCGGTACGGACACCTGGATCGAGCGGGCCGACGCCCACGACCTGGTGGACGCGCCGACCCGGATCCTCGGCCTCGCCACCCGCACCGCGCTGGACGACGCCGAACTGCCGCTCGCCCTACGGCAGTTGCTCGGCCGGTGCACCATCCGTTCGCTGCCCGCCCCGGCAGGGGGCGGCGACCGTGGGACGGACGGCATTGCGGTGGAGGGAGCCCTGGAGGACACCGTGATGCGGCTGCGCGCACCGGAAGGCGGAGTGATCACCGTGGAACGGCCGTATCTGCCGTTCACACCGACCGAGTTCGCCCGGGCGCGGGCGCTGGTGGAGCTGGACGCCCGGCTCGGCCCGCGCATCCCGCGCAGCCAGGACGTGCTGACGCTGCCGCAGGGCAGTGCCATCACGGTGCGCCGGGCCGACCCGAGCGACCTGGAGGCCGCGAAGGAGATGCACGAGCGGTGCTCGCAGAGGACGCTCACGATGCGGTACCACGGTCCGGTCGGTGACGCGGACCGCTACCTCAACCATCTGCTCAGCCCGCGCTTCGGCCGGACGCTCGCCGTGCAGACCGCGTCGGGCCACATCGTCGGGCTCGGTCATCTGCTGTGGGACGGGGACGAGACGGAGGTCGCGCTGCTCGTCGAGGACGAGTGGCAGCGGCGCGGCATCGGCGGCGAGCTGCTCGGCCGCCTGGTGACGATGGCGGTGGAGGCGGGCTGCGAGAGCGTGTACGCCGTGACGCGGTCGTCCAACACCGGCATGGTCGCCGCGATGCGCGGACTGGGCCTGCCGCTCGACTACCAGATCGAGGAGGGCACGCTGGTGATCACGGCCCGGCTGGAAGCGACGCCGGTCAGCTCGCGGCTGCCGTACGACCACGAAGAGGCGGGACAGCCCAGCGTGCGGGACTGACCCTTCGACGTCCGCAGGGAACGGCCCGGTGGTGAACGCCGGGCCGTTTGCGCGTGCCCCGGATCAGCCGCGCGCCGCCCCGGCTCGCTGCTGCTGCGGCGGCGACACACGCTCCCCCAAGGCGCGGTCCAGGTCGGCCCACAGGTCGTCCACGTCCTCCAGGCCCACCGACATCCGCAGCAGCCGGTCGCTGACTCCGGCGCCCCGACGGTCCTCCGCGTCGACGATGCGATGGCTGATGGACGCCGGGTGCTGGATGAGGGTGTCGACGCTGCCGAGGCTCACGGCGGGAGTGATCAGCCGAACACCGCCGATGACCGCGTGCGGGTCGCCGAGCACCTCGAAGGCGATCATTGCGCCGCCGATGCGGGGATAGTGGACGCGGGCGACACGCGGGTCGGCGGCAAGGCGCCGGGCGAGCTCGGCGGCGTTCGCCGACGCGGCCCGCACCCGGACCGGAAGGGTCGAGAGGCCGCGCAGCAGCAGATAGCCGGCCAGCGGATGCAGCACGCCGCCGGTGGCGAACCGCACCTGCCGCAGCCGCCGGGCGAACTCCTCGTCGCAGGCGACCACACCGGCCATGACGTCCCCGTGCCCGCCGAGGTACTTGGTGGCACTGTGCAGCACCAGCCGTGCACCCTGCTCGGCGGGACGCTGCAGCACCGGCGTGGCGAAGGTGTTGTCGGCCAGCAGCGGGACGGAACCGCAGGCGTGGGCGACAGCCCGCAGGTCGAGTTCGGCGAGGGTGGGGTTCGCCGGGGACTCCACCATGACCAGCCCCGTGTCGGGGCGCAGCGCGTCCGCGATGCCGGCCGGGTCGGTCCAGGTGACCTCGCTGCCGAGGAGGCCGGCGGTGAGCAGGTGGTCGCTGCAGCCGTACAGCGGACGTACGGCCACGACGTGGCGCAACCCCATGGACCCCCGTACGAGAAGGACCGCGCTCAGCGCGGCCATGCCGCTGGCGAACGCCACGGCCGACTCGGTGCCTTCGAGGCGGGCCAGGGCGGTCTCGAAGCGGGCGACGGTGGGGTTGCCGAGCCGGGCGTAGACGGGGGCGCCGTCCGGTTCCGCGCCGGTGGCGGCGAAGGCGTCGATGCGGGCGGCCTCGCCGCGGCTGTCGTACGAGGGATAGGTGGTGGACAGGTCGATCGGCGGGGCGTGCAGTCCCTGACGGGCGAGGTCGTCGCGGCCGGCGTGCACGGCCTCGGTGGCCAGTGCTCTCGATGCGATAGGCGTGTCCATGGAGGGAAGGGTGAACACTGACCGGGTCACTGGCTGCAGAAGCCGTGATACGTTCGACAGATGGCCGAATCTGTCGTACTTGATCCGGTGGATCTCGATCTGCTGCGGCTGTTGCAGAACGACGCCCGGACGACCTACCGCGATCTCGCCGCCCAGGTCGGGGTCGCCCCGTCGACCTGCCTGGACCGGGTGACCAGGCTGCGCCGGGCGGGCGTGATCCTCGGCCATCAGCTGCGGCTGGATCCGGCCAAGCTGGGGCGTGGGCTGCAGGCACTGCTGTCGGTGCAGGTCAGGCCGCATCGGCGGGAGTTGGTGGGACCGTTCGTGGAGCGGATCCGGGCGCTGCCGGAGTCGCTGACCGTCTTCCACCTCACCGGTCCCGACGACTATCTCGTCCATGTCGCGGTCGCGGACATGGCGGATCTGCAGCGGCTGGTCCTGGACGAGTTCACGTCGCAGCGCGAGGTCGCCCGCGTGGAGACCCGGCTGATTTTCCAACAGTGGGACTGCGGCCCGCTGTTGCCGCCTTCGCCGTCGGCTCAATCCGGGTGACGCGCGGCGGCACCTCGTATGAGGATGGTCCGCATGTCACAGACCAACAGCCCGCTGCCCCGTGAGGTAGCCGACGCCTACGTCGACGAGCTCATCGCCCTCGATCCGATCACCGGTACCTATCTCGGCGTGCAGGAGAGTTCGAGCCGCCTGCCCGACACCTCGCCCGCGGGCCAGGAGGCGCTCGCGGAGCTGGCGCGCAGGACGCTCGCGCGGCTCGACGAGGCCGAAGGCCGGCCCGGCGCGGACAGTGGCATCGAGCGCCGGTGCGCACGCCTGCTGCGCGAGCGGCTCACCGCCGAGCTCGCCGTGCACGAGGCCGACGAGGGGCTGCGCTGGGTCGGCAACCTGGGCACGCCTGTGCATTCGGTGCGCGAGGTGTTCACCGTGACACCGACGCAGACGGAGGAGGACTGGACGGCCGTCGCCGAGCGGCTGCGGGCGGTGCCGACCGCGCTGGCCGGCTACCGCGAGTCCCTCGCGCTCGGTCTGGAACGCAAGCTGTACGCGGGTCCGCGGCCGACGGCGACCCTGGTCGAGCAGCTCACCGAGTGGTCGGACACCGACGGCACCGGCCGCGGCTGGTTCGAGGACTTCGCCTCGGCCGGCCCCGAGTCGCTGCGCACGGAGCTGGACGACGCCGCCCGCGCCGCGACGGCGGCCGTCGTGGAACTGCGGGACTGGATGCGTGACGTGTACGCACCGACAGTCGAGGGCGCGCCGAACACCGTGGGCCGGGAGCGCTACGCCCGCTGGTCGCGCTACTTCAACGGCACCGACCTCGACCTGGACGAGGCGTACGCGTACGGCTGGGCCGAGTTCCACCGCATCCTCGCGGAGATGAAGCAGGAGGCCGAGAAGATCCTGCCCGGCGCGAAGACGCCGTGGGTGGCGCTCGCGCACCTCGACGAGCACGGCCGGCACATCGAGGGCGTCGACGAGGTCCGGCAGTGGCTGCAGGACCTGATGGACCAGGCGATCGAGGCGCTGGACGGCACGCACTTCGAACTCGCCGAGCAGGTCCGGAAGGTGGAGTCGTGCATCGCCCCGCCCGGCAGTGCGGCGGCCCCCTACTACACGCCCCCGTCGGAGGACTTCTCCCGTCCGGGCCGCACCTGGCTGCCGACCATGGGCCAGACCCGGTTCCCGGTGTACGACCTGGTCTCGACCTGGTACCACGAGGGCGTCCCCGGCCATCACCTCCAGCTGGCCCAGTGGACGCATGTCGCCGGGAACCTGTCCCGCTACCAGGCCACGGTCGGCGGGGTCAGCGCCAACGCCGAGGGCTGGGCGCTGTACGCGGAGCGCCTGATGGACGAGCTGGGCTTCCTCACCGACGCGGAGCAGCGGCTCGGCTATCTCGACGCGCAGATGATGCGGGCCGCGCGGGTCATCGTGGACATCGGTATGCACCTGGAACTGGAGATTCCGGCGGACTCGCCCTTCCACCCCGGTGAGCGCTGGACCCCCGAGCTGGCCCAGGAGTTCTTCGGCGCGCACAGCAGCCGGCCGGCGGACTTCGTGGAGAGCGAGCTGACCCGCTATCTCACGATTCCGGGCCAGGCGATCGGCTACAAGCTCGGTGAACGCGCCTGGCTGCTGGGCCGCGAGAACGCCCGCAAGCGGCACGGTGACACCTTCGACCTCAAGGCCTGGCACATGGCGGCCCTCTCCCAGGGCTCCCTGGGCCTGGACGACCTGGTGGACGAGCTGTCCGCCCTCTGATCAGCGCCGGAATCCGCCCTCGGAGTCGATGACCTGACCGGTGATCCACGCCGCCTCGTCCGTCGCCAGCCAGGCGATGAGGCGGGCCGGGTCGTCGGGCATGCCCCACCGTCCGGCGGGGAACCGCTCGGCCACGGCCGCGTAGGCCTCGCCGGTCAGGTAGTCCGTGTCCACGGGACCGGGGTTGACGGTGTTCACCGTGACCGCGTGCTCGGCGAGCGTCGTCGACAGGGAGCGGGTGATCGAGGCGAGGGCACCCTTCTGGAGGGCGTAGGCGATCTCACCGGGCATCCCGCCCGCGATGTCCTGTCCCGAGGTCATCATCACCACGCGCCCGCCCGGCGTACGCGGCGGCAGCCCGGCCCGCAGCCGCGCATACTCCTGCACCAGCAGCAGGACCGAGCGGGTGTCGACCGCCCAGTGGGCGTCGAGCATCGTGGCGTCGATCGTGTCGAGAGTGCCGTCGGAGCCGCTGAGGGCGTGATTGGCGATGAGGATGTCGAGCCGTCCGCCGAGTGCCGCGGCGGCGGTGGCGATCAGCTCGGCGGGCGCGTCGGGGTCGGAGAGGTCGCACGGCCCGGCGACGACCCGGGCGTCCGGGTCGCCGAGCGCCCCGCGCACGGAGGCGAGCACGTCCTCCGGCCGGTCGGCACCCCAGGGCATGGCGGCGTCGTGCGGCACATGGTGGTGCAGATAGACGCCTGCCCCGTACGCGGCCAGCCGCCGGGCCACAGCATGCCCGATGCCGCCTCGCCGGCTCGCCCCGGTGACAAGCGCGGTCCGGCCGCGCAGGGGCAGGGGGTCGCGGCGCAGCTCTTCGGGGGCGGGGTGCGGAAGTTTCGGCATGCCGAACATGATCGGGAAGCTGCGGGCGGGGCGCACATGAATTTCCGCACCGGACGTCCGCACGGGGCGTGTGGCGTCAGCAGCCGCAGTCCTCCGCGTCGGCCGGCGCCGTCAGCGGGTCGGCGGGGCGTCGCTCGCGGCCCTGCCAGGTCTCGTACTCGAAGCCCTCGCGTACCCAGTACTCGAAGCCGCCGAGCATCTCCTTGACCTGGTAGCCGAGTTCGGCAAGGGCGAGGGCGGCACGGGTGGCGCCGTTGCAGGCGGGGCCCCAGCAGTACGTCACGACCGGCACCGACCGGTCGAGGAGCTGCTCGGCCTGCTCCGGGATGAGGGCGGTCGGCAGGTGGACGGCGCCCGGGACATGGCCCTGCTCCCAGGACGCGGTGGAGCGGGAGTCCACGACGACGAAGCCGGCGCCGCCGGCCGCGAGCGCGGCGGCCACGTCGGAGACATCGGCGTGGAAGGTGAGGCTTGCGCGGAAGTAGGCGGCAGCCTCGGCCGGGGCGGCGGGGGCGACCCGCAGGACGGGGTTGACGGCGGTCGTGCTGCTGCTCATCTCTGGCCTTCCGTTGCGGGCTTCGTCGACCGGAAATCTACGCCGGGTGATCCCCTTCCTTAAGGAGCGATCCACGGCATTCCCCTTGATCAGCCGGGGTTTTCCCTGCTATCCATCGGGGATGACCGCGTTTTCCCCGGACGCCACCGACTGGCGCATCCTCGATGTCCTGCAGCGGGAGGGCCGGGCCAGTTTCGCCGAGCTGGCACGTGCCGTCTCGATGTCCGCGAGCGCGGTCACGGAGCGGGTGCGGCGTCTGGAGGAGGCGGGGGTCATCCAGGGGTACGCGGCCGTCGTGGACCCCGAGCGGCTGGGGCTGCCGGTCCTGGCGTTCGTGCGACTGCGCTATCCGAACGGCAACTACAAGCCGTTCCACGATCTCGTCGCCGCGACCCCCGAGATCCTGGAGGCGCATCATGTGACGGGCGACGACTGCTTCGTCATCAAGGTCGCCGCGCGCTCGATGCGCCATCTGGAAGAGGTGTCCGGCAAGATCGGCGCACTGGGCTCGGTGACCACGAGCGTGGTCTACTCGTCCCCACTGCCGCGCCGCCCGTTGGGCCAGTGAGCCAGGGCCTGTCGTTTGGATCATGCCGGCGTCGCGGGGTCTGGCACGCACATCTGCGGCGTTGTCGTCGGTCGCCGACGCTCCGCGTCGACTCCCTCCTCCGCCTTGCAGCTGCACGCACCAGACCCCGCTCGGGTCGCCCGAAAGGCTCCGCGCCTCACAGCCGGCCTGATCCAAACGACAGGCCCTAGCCGACGCCCCGCTGCCGCAGCACCGACCCCGAGCGGCCCTTCACCACCTCCAGCTGCGCATGGATCCGCCGCCGCAGATCGGCGACGTGGCTGACGATGCCGACGCTGCGGTCCCGCTCGCGCAGCGAGTCGAGGACGTCCAGGACCTCGTCCAGCGTCTGGTCGTCGAGGCTGCCGAAGCCCTCGTCGATGAACAGGGTGTCGAGCCGCACCCCGCCCGCCTCGTCGGTGACGACGTCCGCGAGACCGAGGGCGAGCGCGAGCGACGCGAAGAACGTCTCGCCGCCCGACAGGGTCGCCGTGTCCCGCTCCCGCCCGGTCCAGGCGTCGACGACGTGCAGCCCGAGGCCGCTGCGGCCGCGGCCGGTGCGGTCGTCGGAGTGGACCAGGGTGTAGCGGCCGGAGGACATGCGGTGCAGTCGTACGGTCGCGGCGGCGGCCACCTGTTCCAGGCGGGCCGCGAGGACGTACGACTCCAGGCGCATCCTGCGCTCGTTCTCGGCGGAGGTGCCGGCCGCGAGCCCGGCCAGCCGGGCCACCCGGTCGTACTCCTCGCGCAGCGGCCCCAGCCGTCGTACCCCGGCGACGGCCCGCGCGGAGAGCCGGTCGAGTTCGCTGCAGCGGCGGGCGGCGGCATCGCATGCGGAGGCCGCGTCACGCATCCGCTGGGCCGCCACCGCTGACGTGCGCTCGGCCGTGGCGAGGTCGGCGCGCGGCTGCCGGGCGGCGGCCGCGGTGTCGTCCTCGGCCAGGACCGCGCGTACGGCGGCCTCCTCGGACTGCCACGCCTCCAGCCGTCGTTGCAGCTCACGGTGTGCGGTGTCGTCCAGCAGGGCGGCGGCCGCGGCCTGCGGGGTGTCGAAGCCGGCGCGGAAGGCGGCGTCGGCGAGCCGGGCGTCGGCGTCCTTGAGCCGCTGGGCCGTGTCCTCGGCGGCGCGGGCCGCGTCGGCCGCCTCGGTGAGCCGGGCGACCTGCAGCTCCAGTTGCGCGGCGCGCGCGGCCACACTGCCCGAGGAGCCCCGCGCCTGCGCCAACTCCCCTTTCAGGGAAGTCCTTTCGCGGTCCAGGGCCTCCCGGCGGGCCAGCCGGGAGGCAGCCCGCAGCTCGGCCTGTCGCCGGGCGGTGGTCCGCCGCTCGTGTTCGTGCTCGGCGTGGCGCAGTTCCTCGCGCGCGGCGTGCAGCCCGGACGCGTCCCGGCGGGCCTGTGCAAGGAGCCGCTCCAGTTCCTCGGCTTCGTCGGCGAGTTGGTCCGTCGGGGCGTCGCCCGCTTCGGCGGTGGCGGCGGCGAGGGCCTCTCGTACGAGGGCGAGGCGCCGCTCGTCCTCGGTGTGCGCTTCCTCCGCACGCTGGTAGGCGGTCAGCGCCCGCTCCTCCGCCTCGCGGTCCACGTGCCCGGCGATCTTCCGGGCGGGGGCGGGGTGTTCGGTGGCACCGCAGACGGCGCAGGGCTCGCCGTCCTCGAGGTTCGCGGCGAGTTCGGCGGCGATGCCGTCGAGACGCTGTTCCTTCAGGTCGAGCCAGTGCGCCCGGGCCTGCAGCGCACGCTCTCCCGAGGCAAGGGCCTGCTGCTGGGCCCGCTCCGTGTCCCCGGCCAGCTGGTCGCGCAGCCGCGCGGCGCCGAGCCGCTGCTGCACGGGCTCGCGCTGCACGGCGAGCTGCTCTGCCCTGGAGACGGCCTCCTGCGCGGAGTCGATGCGCGCCTGCAGCCCGGCCCGGGTCGTCTCCCACTCGGCCAGCCAGGCCTCCGCCTCCCGGAGGGCGTCCTCGTCGGCGCGCTCCTGGCGGTCCAGGTCGACGCGTTCCCCACCGAGTGCGGCCAGGCGCTGCTCGGCGCGGCGGGCGGATTCGAGGCCGCCCAGCTCCTCGGCGGTCCGGCGCGCGGCGGCCGCGAGCCCGGCCGCACCCGCTTCGGCGAAGCCGTCCGGCAGCGCGGCACGCGCCTGCGCCTCGGCCGTCGCCGCCTGCCGGTGTTCGGCGCCGGCCGACTCCCGCAGCTCCAGGGCGGGCGCCACCGCCTCGGCCTTGCGGCCCCGCTCCATGCGCTGCCGGTCCGCCCGGTGGGCCTCGCTCCGCTCCTCCAGCAGCCGGGCCCGCTCCTGCGCCTGCGCGAACCGCTTCTGCAACCGGTCCACTTCGCGTACGCCGTCGAGCGCGCGGTCGGCGGCGGCCTGGGCGGCCTCGGCGGCGGCCAGGCCGCACCGGGCGACGGTCAGCTGTTCGCGGGCGGTGCTGCGGGCGACGGCGGCGGCGGTCAGGACGGCCTCGGCCAGGCCGGGATCGCCGGGCGCCAGTTCGGGCAGTTCCATGGAGTCGGCCGCGGCCTGCTGCATGCGGTGCGCCTCGGCCAGCAGCGCCGCGTCCCCGTCGCGCACCCCGGCCTCGGTGGCACGCCGGCGTTCGGCGAGCCGCTTCTCGACCTCCGCGAAACGGCGGGTGTCGAAGAGGCGGCCCAGCAGCCTCCCGCGGGCCTCGGCGTCGGCGCGCAGAAAGCGTGCGAAGTCGCCCTGGGGCAGCAGGACCACCTGGCAGAACTGCTCGCGGCTCATGCCGAGCAGCTGGATGATCTCCTCGCCGATCTCCTGGTGGGAGCGGCTGAGGTCCTTCCAGCTGCCGGCCGTGGCGTCGTACTCGCGCAGCCAGGTCTGCGCCTTGTCCAGTGTGGTGCCCGTGCCGCGCTTCTTGGGGCGCTCCCACGGCGGCTGCCGGGTGATCTCCAACCGGCGCCCGGCGACGGTCAGTTCGAGGGTGACCGACGTGCGCGTGGCGGGGGCGGCGTGGTCGCTGCGCAGGGTCGTGCCCTGGCCGCTCTGCCGGGCGCCGGGTACGGAGCCGTAGAGCGCGTAGCACACGGCGTCCAGGACGGACGTCTTGCCGGCGCCGGTCGGTCCGTGCAGCAGGAAGAGTCCCGCGGCCGACAGTTCGCCGAAGTCGACGGTCTGGGTGCCGCCGAAGGGGCCGAAGGCGGTGATGTCCAGCCGGTGCAGCCTCATCGGGAACCCTCCACCACGGTGTACGGCATCACCGCGCCACCTCCCGCACGGCCTGGTCCGCGCGCACCGCGTCGAACGCGTCGCGCAGAACGACCTGTTCGTCCGCGTCGGGCCCCGCGCCGCGCACATGGGCCACGAAGTCCTCGGCGATCTGCTGGTCGCTGCGGTCCGCGAGGCGGCGGGCGTAGGACACCTCGGGTTCGCCGGCGGCCCGCTCGGGGTCGAAGACGAGGCTGAGGGCGTGGGGGAACCGCTCGGTGAGGCGGGCCATGGGGTCGGCCGGGCGGACCGGGTCGGTGAGCGTCGCCTCGACCCAGGCCTCCTGGTGCGGCGCGAGCGCCGGATCGGCGAGCAGCTCTTCCAGCCGGCCCCGGATCCGGGCCAGCGGGCGCGCCACCGGGCAGTCGATGCGCTCGGCGGCGACCGAGCCGTCGGCGTCGAGGTCGACGAGCCACATGCTCTTGCGGTGCGCGGTCTCCGAGAAGGAGTACGCCAGCGGAGAGCCGGAGTAGCGCACGCGCTCGGTGAGGGTCTGGCAGCCGTGCAGATGCCCGAGCGCCACGTAGTCCACGCCGTCGAAGACGGCCGCCGGCACCGACGCCACACCGCCGACGGTGATGTCCCGCTCGCTGTCGCTGGCCTCGCCGCCGGTGACGAAGGCGTGCGCGAGGACGACGGACCGCGTGCCGGGGGCGCGCGTGGCGAGGTCGGCACGGACCCGGTCCATGGCAGCGGCGAGCACGGCCTCGTGCCCCGGCTTCTCCACCCCGAACTCGTCCTTCACCAGGGCGGGTTCGAGGTACGGCAGACCATAGAAGGCAACGTCGCCGAAGTCGTCCCGAAGCACCACCGGCGTGCCGCACGCCGACGGCTCGGTGCGCAGATGAATCCCCGCCCGGCCGATCAGCCCGGCACCGACCCCGAGGCGGCGGGCGGAGTCGTGGTTCCCGGAGATCATCACCGTCGGCACGCCGAGGTCGGCAAGCCGGTGCAGGGCGTCGTCGAACAGCTCCACCGCGGCCAGCGGCGGTACGGCCCGGTCGTACACGTCTCCCGACACGACGACCGCGTCCACCTCGTGCTCCCGCACGGTCGTGACGAGGTGGCCGATGAACTCGGCCTGGGCGCCGAGCATGCTCACCCGGTGGAACGCCCGGCCGAGATGCCAGTCGGAAGTGTGCAGCAGTCTCATGATCCCCGAGACTAACGGCCGGGTCCGACACCCCGGGCGGTTACTCCTGTATCGCCCCGTCATGACCAGCCCGGCGCACATCTGTTGTGACCACTTGACACCGATTGCCCGCCCATCCTTGTGGGGCACAGCACCCTTCGCTACGCGTCCCCGTACGCCTCCCCGCCCAGCTCGAACCCGGCCGTCCCGGCGGTGACATCCGCGAGCCAGGCCCGGAAGGCGTCCACGTCGGCGTCCGGGAGCCCGATCTCGATCGTGACCGCCTCCGCGTAGCGCACGTCCCGTACCTCTCGGCCGGTGGCGCGCAGGTCGTTCTGGACCTTGCCGGCCCGCTGGTGGTCGACGGTCACCGTGGCCAGCCGGAAGCGGCGGCGGGTGAGCGTGCCGAGGGCGTCCAGGGCCTCGCCGACCGCTGAGCCGTACGCCCTGATGAGGCCGCCCGCACCGAGCTTGACCCCGCCGTAGTAGCGGGTGACGACGGCGACGACGTACCGCATGTCGCGGCGCAGCAGCATCTGGAGCATCGGGACGCCGGCGGTGCCGCCCGGTTCGCCGTCGTCGCTCGCCTTCTGGACCGAGGCGCCGGCGCCGATGACGTACGCCCAGCAGTTGTGCGTGGCGTCGGCGTGCTCCTTGCGCACGGCGGCGATGAAGTCCTGGGCCTCCTGCTCGGTGGCGGCCGGGGCGAGGGCGCACAGGA
Source organism: Streptomyces sp. NPDC059866 (assembly GCF_042731325.1). Classification (NCBI taxonomy): domain Bacteria; kingdom Bacillati; phylum Actinomycetota; class Actinomycetes; order Kitasatosporales; family Streptomycetaceae; genus Streptomyces; species Streptomyces sp. NPDC059866. The sequence continues at coordinate 162,740 of NZ_JBHWJT010000016.1, forward strand.
AGCGCGAGCGGTTGACCTCGGTTTCGTGCACGCCCGCGCGGGCGACCGTGCGGTACTCGTCCTGCATCGGGCCAGCCTATGCGGTACGCGCGCGTGCGCCGGGCCGGGAGAGGCGCCCTACTTCTTGCCCGGCTTCTTCGGCTTCTTCTTTCCTCGCGGCACGATCACCGCCGTCAGCAGCGCCCTGCCCGGCGCGAGGGTGTGCCAGCCGCTGCCGTACCAGGCCAGGACGGCGATCGCCGAGGTGGGGAACTTCACCCGGACCCGGTCCAGTGCGTCGTCGAGGCCGTCCCCGGCGAGCGCCAGGACCAGCTCCTCCAGACCGGGGTTGTGCCCGATCAGGAGCAGCGTCTCGACCTCCGGCGGCACCTCGTGCACGACGGCCAGCAGGTCCGGCACGTCGGCTCCGTACAGCCGCGAATCGTGCCGTACGGGCGGCGGGGTGCCCCACTGGGCGGAGGTGAGTTCCCAGGTCTGGCGGGCACGGGCGGCGGTGGAGCACAGGGCGAGGTCGGGCAGGCAGTCGGCCTCGGCGAGCGCGCGCCCCGCGGCCGGCGCGTCCCGTCGGCCGCGGGGCGCGAGCGGGCGCTCGTGATCGGCGACGTCGAGCGGCCAGGCGGACTTGGCATGCCGGAGCACGACCAGACGACGCAGCGGGCCGGATCCCGCCCGCGTGATCATGCCGGGGATCCCAGATCGCGGGCCAGGTCGAGCCCGAGCAGCCGGTCCGTGTAGGCGTACGTCTCGAACCGCGCGCCCTCCGGCAGGTCCGGGTCGGTCTCCACGCGGCGCAGGACGTGCAGGACCGACGGGACGTCCAGATCGTCCTCCCATGCGGTACGCAGCTGTTCGCGGACCTCCTCGGGAACGGGCCGCGAAGGGCGGCGCGCCCAGGTGGCGACGGCCCGGCGCCAGCGGGCGAGGGTGTCGCGGGCCTCGTCCAGGGCGGCGGCGTCGAGACGCACCGGACGACTTCTGTGCGGGGCGAGCAGCGCCAGACGCAACACGGCGGGATCGGCGCTGCCCGCGAGAGCCTGTCCGAGGTCGACCGGCCCGCGGTCCACGGGCGCGACCGCGACGCGCACTCCGTCGGGTGCCGCCCCGCCCTCCCTCACCACATGGAGGACCTGCCGCTCGACCGGCCCGGCGCCGACGTCGCTGCGGTCCTCGAAGGGCCGGATGCCGAGGGCCGCCGCGGCCGTGCGCAGTTCCGCCCGCTCCCGCTCGCCGGACAGCAGACCCAGGACCGGCGTACCCCCGAGTTCCAGGGCGCGGACCAGGACGTCCGCGACCAGCAGCACACGCAGGGCCGTGGCGTCGAGTCCGGGCGCGTGGGCCTCGACGCGGGTCAGTCCCCGGCGGGTGGCGGACGCGTCGACGGTTTCGCCGGTTCGGGCGTCGATGATGCGCAGCACGGGGCGAGCGTAGGCGCGCGGGCGGTCGTACGCAGGCATCTGGTGTGGTTCCGGACAAGGTGGCGGGGTTCCAGCATGCACCCGGGGACCGATCGAGGGAATCCCCGCACGCGGCCGCCCGTTGCAGTACAGAGCGGTTGTACCGCGTGTCCAGCATGGTGACGAGGCCCAAGGAGGCCCACGGTGTACGGCGACGAAGCGACGGTCCGCAAGATCCTCACCGAGCTGGGAGACACCTGGGCGGTGGTGGGCCTGTCGTCGAACCAGGACCGCGCGGCGTACGGCGTCGCCCGGGTCCTCCAGCGCTTCGGCAAGCGGATCGTGCCGGTCCACCCCAAGGCGGAGACGGTGCTCGGCGAGCAGGGCTACGCCTCCCTCGCCGAGATCCCCTTCGACGTGGACGTCGTCGACGTCTTCGTCAACAGTGGCCTCGCCGGCGCGGTCGCCGACGAGGCGGTCGCCAAGGGCGCCAAGGCGGTCTGGTTCCAGCTCGGCGTCATCGACGAGCCGGCCTACGACCGCACCCGCGCCGCGGGCCTGGACATGGTGATGAACCGCTGCCCGGCCATCGAGATACCGCTTCTCGGCTAGGGCCGACGGGCCGGGCCGGCCGTGGCCATAATGCTCGGGTGACCAACCCCTCCCCCCACATCAACTCCCTTGCCCCGCAACGGTTTCCGGTCGTCATCGTCGGCGCCGGGCCGGCCGGGCTGACGCTCGGCAACATCCTGCGGGCCGCGTCCGTCGACTGTGTGGTGCTGGAGGTGGAAAGCAGGGAGTTCATCGAGCAACGGCCGCGGGCCGGGGTCCTCGAGGAGTGGGCCGTGCGCGGGCTCGAGCGGCGGGGCCTGGCCCGGAACCTGCTGGAACGCGCCCAGGTGCACACCCAGTGCGAGTTCCGCTTCGGCGGGCAGCGTCACCGGTTGTCGTACGCCGAACTGACGGGGCAACACCACTTCGTCTACCCGCAGCCGCTGCTGGTGACGGACCTGGTGCGCGAGTACGCCGACATACGCGCCGGGGACATCCGGTTCGGAGTGCGGGACGTCCAACTGCACGACCTGGACACCGACCGGCCCTCGGTGTCGTACACCTGCCCCGAGACCGGTCGACGTCAGGTGCTCCACTGCGACGTCGTGGCCGGCTGTGACGGGGCGCGCGGCGTGGCGCGGACGGCGCTGCCGCCGGAGCGGGTCCGCATGGCGCGGCACGACTACGGCATCGGCTGGCTGGCACTGCTCGCCGAGGCGCCGCCGTCGTCCGACTGTGTGGTGTTCGGCATCCACCCGCGCGGGTTCGCCGGACACATGGCCCGCAGCCCTCAGGTGACCCGCTACTACCTGCAGTGCCCGCCGGGCGACGACCCGGAGAACTGGCCGGAGGACCGCGTCTGGGCCGAACTCCAGGAGCGGCTCGGCGCGACGGACACACCACCGCTCACCGAAGGCCGGCTGCTCGAGAAGCGCGTGCTCGACATGCACAACTACGTCGTCGAGCCGATGGCGTACGGCCGGCTGTTCCTGGCCGGCGACGCGGCCCACCTCACCGCGCCCATCGCCGCCAAGGGCATGAATCTCGCCCTCCACGACGCCTTCCTGCTCGGCGACGCGCTCGTCGCGTACCTCACCGAGGGCGATGCGAGCGGGCTGCACGGCTACTCGGCGGACAGCCTGGGCCGGGTGTGGGACTACCAGGAGTTCTCGCAGTGGCTGTCCGAGGTGTACCACGGGACCGCTTCGGGCGACCCGTACCGCGCGGGCACCGCCCTGGCCCGGCTGCGCCGCCTGTTCACCTCTCCCTCCGCCGCGACCGCCTTCGCGGAGCAGTACCTCGGCATGGACGCGACGACCTGACTCAGTCGTGCTCCGGCCGCCCGGTGAGCCGGTGGTCGGCGAGGCTCAGCGCCTCGTCCAGGACCCTGCGCAGATGGCCGTCACGCAGGGCGTAGATCACCCGGCGGCCCTCCTTGCGCGTGGTCACCAGTCCCGCGAGCCTCAGCCGTGCCAGGTGCTGGCTGACCGCGGGCCGCGCCGCACCGCACGCCTCGGTGAGCGTGGTGACGTCGGCCTCACCACCACTCAGGGCGTGCAGCAGGGTCAGGCGGGTGCGGTCACCCAGCAGCGCGAGGAGTTCGGCGGCGAGCGCGAACTGCTCCTCGCCCGGGGTGCGCGGATGCGCATCGTGCGCAGGTGACAGGTGCATGCGTGCGCTCATACGCACATAATGCCCCCGGGGAGCGGGTACGTCCACCAACGCACCGAACCCGTTCGTCCACCCGCGCACCGGGAGGGGATCCACGTGAGCGACCGGCACGACCACCTGCACGATCACGGACATCCGCACCCTCACGGGCACGGCGAGCACAGCCACAGGCGTGAGGACCGCCCCGAGAACGGCCTCCGCCGTCTCACCCACGCCCTCACCCCGCACTCCCACGACACCGCCGACAAGGTCGACACCGCCCTGGAGTCATCGGCCCGCGGGATGCGTGCGCTCTGGGTCTCACTGGCGGTACTCGGCGCGACCGCGCTGGCGCAGGCGGTCGTGGTGGCGGCGTCCGGGTCGGTGGCGCTGCTCGGCGACACGGTGCACAACACCGCGGACGCGCTGACCGCCGTACCGCTCGGCATCGCCTTCGTGCTGGGCCGCCGCGCGGCGACCCGCCGCTTCACATACGGCTACGGCCGCGCCGAGGACCTGGCGGGCATCGTGATCGTGCTGACGATCGCGGCGTCCGCCGCCTTCGCCGGGTGGACGGCGATCGGGCGGCTGCTCGACCCGCGCCCGGTGGAGCACATCCCGGCGGTCGCGGTGGCCGCCCTGGTCGGTTTCGCGGGCAATGAATGGGTGGCGCGCTACCGGATCCGTGTCGGCCGTTCGATCGGCTCGGCCGCACTGGTCGCGGACGGACTGCACGCGCGTACAGACGGATTCACGTCACTGGCGGTGCTGATCGGCGCCGGCGGCGCGGCGCTGGGCCTGCAACTCGCCGACCCGGTCGTGGGGTTGGCGATCACCGCGGCGATCGCCCTGGTGCTGCGGGACGCGGCGCGCGAGGTGTTCCGGCGCGTGCTGGACGCCGTCGACCCGGCCCTGGTGGACCGGGCGGAGCGGGCGTTGCGTGAGGTGCCGGGCGTGCACGAGGTGGGCGAGCTGCGGCTGCGCTGGATCGGTCACCGGCTGCGGGCCGAGGTCGCCGTCGTGGTGGACGGAGACGTGACCGTACGCCAGGCCCACGCGATCGCCGTCGAGGCCGAACACGCCCTGCTGCACGCCGTACCGCGCCTCACCGCCGCCCTGGTGCACGCCGACCCGGCCCACGCCCCGGGCGAGGCCGACCCGCATCTGGCACTGGCCCACCACGCGACGGCCGCCTGAACTCAGGCGATTCCCAGCCCCTCCAGCACCACCGCTCCCGGCAGTTCCGCGAACGCCTTCCCGGGAACCAGCAGTTTGCCGCGCCGCCGGCCGCTGCCGACCAGGACGTACGGCAGGTCGACCACGGCCGAGTCCACCAGCACGGGCCAGTCGTCCGGCAGTCCGATCGGGGTGATGCCGCCGTACTCCATGCCGGTCTCGCCCGTGGCCATGTCCATCGCGGCGAACGAGGCCTTGCGGGCACCGAGTTGGCGCCGGACGGTGCCGTTGACGTCGACCCGGGTGGTGGAGAGCACGACACAGGCGGCCAGCGTCGTCTCGCCGCCGCGCCTGCCCGCGACCACCACGCAGTTCGCCGACCGCTCCAGCAGTTCCTGGCCGTAGTGCTCCACGAAGACGGCGGTGTCGGCCCACTGCGGGTCGGTGTCGACGTAGACGATCTGGTCGGCGGGGACGCTGCCGCGCCAGTTCCGTACGGCGTCGGCGACCGGGCGGGTCAGTACGTCGAGGCGGTCGGGGGCGGGGGCGGCCTGGTCGAAGTGTCCGATGGGTGCGCGCATGCCGGCACGCTAACAGCCGCCCCGCCGGCGGAGACGGGGTGTCTCAGTGCACGGGCGGCACCGAGACGGCCAGCACCAGCTCCGTCGGGACGTCGCCGTCGTTGCCGTACGTGTGTGCCGCACCCGCCTCGAAGAACGCGCTCGCGCCCGCCGGGACGCGGTACTCGACTCCGTCCACGGTCAGCGTCAGCTCACCGGCCGTGACGTGGAGGAGTTCGACGGTGCCGGTGGGATGCGGGTCCGAGGAGCTGCTCTCGCCCGGCATCAGCCGCCAGTCCCACATCTCCAGCGGGCCGGGAGCCTCCGTGCCCACGAGGAGCCGGCTGTAGCTGCCCGCGTCGGTGTGCCACAGCCGCACCACCTGCTCGGCCGGGACGACCCGCACCTTCGGGCCCTGCTCGTAGTCGAGGAGGGTCGTGACGCTGACCCCGAGCGCATCGCCGATCTTGACGACCGTACCGAGGCTGGGGTTGGTCCGGGCCTGCTCGATCTGGATGAGCATGCCGCGGCTGACCCCGGCGCGGGCGGCCAGCGTGTCCAGGGTGAAGCCACGCTCGGTACGCCAGCGCCTGACGTTGCGCGCCAGGGACTGGGTCAGCAGATCGAGGTCCGACACATTCCGTCCAATAGCCTGGATGATTGGGTTCATTCTACTGAACTGCGGGTCGGGGCACCCAGGCACCTCGTTCGTGCGCCGCACTGCACTGCGCCGTCAGCCGCAGAGGTGGGGCGGCCCCTCAGGACTCGAGGTCCAGCTCGGCGAGCTTCGCCGCCGTCTCCTCGTCGAGGCCCGCGAGCGCCAGCAGCTGATCGGACGTGACCCCGTCGGGTATCGGCACCGGCGCCGGGGTCCTGAGCGGCGGCTGCCAGCCGTCCGTGGATGTCCAGCGCCGTACGACACGGGCAGGCGCCCCCGCCACCACCGCATGGTCGGGCACCACACCGCGTACCACCGCCCCCGCGGCCACCACCACGTTCCGCCCGATCCGCGCGCCCGGCAGGATCACGGCGCCGGTGCCGATCCAGCAGCCCGGTCCGATCTCCACCGGCTCCATCCGCGGCCACTGCTTGCCGATGGGCTGGTGCGGATCGTCGTACGAGTGGTTGGTGGACGTGACGTAGACGTACGGCCCGAAGTAGCAGTCGCTGCCGATGGTGACCGTCGTGTCGGCGATGACGTGGCTGCCCCGGCCGAGGACGACACCGTCGCCTATGCGCAGGATCGGCTCGGGGCCGAGGTCCAGGTCGGGCATCAGGCCGGCGGTCAGGGTGACCTGTTCGCCGACGATGCAGTGGGCGCCGAGGTGGATCCAGGGTTCGCCGAAGACCGTACCCAGGGGGAAGGCGAGCCTGGTACCGGTTCCCATCGCGCCGAAGCGGAACCGTCCCGGGTGCTCGGCAGTGACCGAGGCCGTGCGCTGCAACCAGGCCCAGCCCGCGTGGACGGCCCGCTGCGCCAGGCGGCGCCGCCAGGATGAGAACGTGTTCTTGCTCTTCGGCACCCGCTCACGGTACTCAGCGTCGGCTGCCCCCAAGGGGCGGCGGGGCTGTGATCTTCGCCCCACCGGGTGGCGTACCGTGCGTGTTGTTCACGACGAGGAGGCGGAGATGGCACAGCGGGCGTTGATCACGGGCATCGGCGGCAAGGAGCCGAAGGTCGATCCGGAGGCGTTCCTGGCGCCCACGGCTTCGGTGATCGGGGACGTGACGCTGGGGGCGGGGGCGAGTGTCTGGTACGGGGCCGTACTGCGCGGCGACGTCGAGCGGATCTCCGTCGGCGCGAGCAGCAACGTCCAGGACAACTGCACCCTCCATGCGGATCCGGGGTTCCCGGTCAGTGTCGGGGAACGGGTGTCGATCGGGCACAACGCCGTGGTGCACGGTGCGACGGTCGAGGACGACTGTCTGATCGGGATGGGGGCGACCGTGCTCAACGGGGCGGTGATCGGTGCCGGTTCGCTGGTCGCCGCGCAGGCGCTGGTGCCGCAGGGGATGCGGGTGCCGCCGGGGTCGCTCGTCGCCGGGGTACCTGCGAAGGTCCGGCGGGAACTCAGTGCCGAGGAGCGGGAGGGGGTCACGCTCAACGGGACGATGTACGCGGAGTTGGCCAAGGCCCACCGCGAGGTGCACGAGTGAGGCAGGGCGCGGGCCGTGGCCGGCCGGTCGCGCCCGCGCGGCGAAGCCGCATGGCGCCCCTCAGGGGGCGCTGTCGCCGACCGGCACCGGCTCCGCACCCGACTCCGGCCGCGCGACCTGCACCTTCTTCGCCTTGCGCTTGAGCACCAGCATCGACGTGAGGCCGATCAGCACCGCCAGCACCAGCCCCACCCACGAGAACCGCTTCAGCCATGCCTCGGCGACGACGCCGACGTAGTAGATGACCGCGGTGGTGCCGCCGGCCCAGAGGATGCCGCCGAAGACGTTGGCGATCAGGAACTTCCAGTACGGCATCCGCAGCACGCCCGCGAGCGGCCCGGCGAAGATCCGCAGCAGGGCGACGAAGCGGCCGAAGAAGACGGCCCACATGCCCCACTTCTCGAAGGACCGCTCGGCGGTCGCGATGTGCGCCTCGCTGAAGTGCCGCGGGAACTTCCCGCCGAGCCAGGCGAGCAGCGGCCGTCCGCCCTTGCGGCCGATGGCGTAGCCGATGGAGTCGCCGATGATCGCGCCGGCGCTGGCGCACGCGCCGAGGATGACGGGATCGATGTCGCCGTGCTGGGAGGCGAGCAGCGCGGAGGAGACCAGGATGATCTCGCCCGGCAGCGGGATGCCCAGGCTCTCCAGGCCGATGACCAGCCCCACCAGCGCGTAGATGCTGACCGCGGGTACGGTCTCGAGCCACTCCTGGACGTGCACCGCCGGTTCCTCCGAATTGCGTGCCTTGGTGGAAGCCGCAGACATACGGCGTGGGGCCCGCCCCCGCGCCCCCCCCCCCCCCCCCCCGGGGCCCCCCCCCCCCCCCCGGGGCCCCCCCCCCCGCGGGCGGGGCGG
>NZ_JBHWJT010000016.1:171093-239960 GCF_042731325.1 Streptomyces sp. NPDC059866
TTGGGGCCCCGGGGGTTCGGTTCTCCCCCCCCCGGGGGGGGGCCCCGGGGGTTCCCCCCTTGGGGGGGGGTGTGGTCCACCCCCAACACAGCGGGGGCCCCCCGGCCGGGGCCCCACGCCGCGAAGCCTACCGGGTCCCACCGACACCTCCGTGGCGATCACCCGAGGGCGGAGGCGACGGACACGGCACGGGACGTGACCGCACCCCGTACCCCGGCCACGAGCTCGCGCGCGTCGGGCTCGGCTGCCGACGGCTCGGCGCTGTCGCAGCAGTCGGCCTGGGCCATTCGCGTCTCGTACTGCTCCGGCGGATCCTCGGGTCCCTGCTCGCGCGGGGCCTCGCCGTCCGGCGGGCGCTGTTCACCGTGCTCCTCGGGATCACCGGGATTACCCGGATCACCGGGATCACCGGGATGCCGATCCCCGCCCGGCGATCCGCGCTCAGCCCGGCCTTCCGCGTCCCGCTCGGCGCGGTCCTCGCCCTCGCTCCGCTCGTCGCCCTTCTTCCCCGGCTCCTCCGCCTCGTCGGGGGCCGCCTCCAGCCGCCACCGCTGCTCCGCGGAGCCGTCCCGGTCGGCGACGACCACCTCCCGGCCCGGACCGGGCGCTACGAGCCTGCCCTTGCGCCAGCGGAGCAGGAGTTCGCCGCGCACCGTCAGGTCGTACTGCACCTGACCGGAGTGCACCGCGCAGTCGGCCGACCCGACCGTTCCCCTGCGGACGTGCGCGCCGAGGCAGAGGGTGGGGTCGGCGACGCTGCGCAGCAGACCGTCGTCCTGGTACGACCACTGCTGCGACGCGGCGGACGAGCACACCGCCAACACCGCCGCGGTCCCGGGCGTGCCGTTGCCGCCGTCGAGGCACAGGTCGAGGGCGAGGTTGCGCAGCCGTCCCCGGGCGACCTCGACGGGGTGGGCGGCGGAAGCGGCCGACGGTGTTCCGGCGGAGGGGGCCTCGGACGCCGGGCTCGGGCTCAGGGTGTGGCTGCTGGGCACGCCCCAGGTGGCGTCCGGACCGTGGGCGACACCGTTGTCGCCGGACCAGCTTCTGGCGGCGAGCACCGTCGCGAGCAGTGCGAGGGAGGTCAGGCCGACGCTCACGACCACGGCCGCGGAGGGTCTGCGCGACAGGGGTCCGGTGGGCCGATGGCGCCCGCCGGTTCTCGGGCGGGCGGTGCCGGGGCGGGCCCGCGGGGGTGTCGGTGGTGCGCTGCGGCCGGGGCGTGAGTCGAGGTAGCGGCGGGCGCCCCAGCCGAGCACGGTTTCGGCGAGGAGCACGTCCAGGCCGCCGTCGAGACGGCCGAGTTGTTCGGCAGCGTGCCGGCAGTACCGGCACGCCGTCAGATGCTGTTGCACATCCGGCAGCAGGGCTCCCCCGCGGCGCATCGGGACGTCGAGGAGACGGTTGTAGAAACGGCATTCCCTGGACGGCGCGAGTTCCCGGTGGGCGCGTACGCAGCCGGCCCGGAATTGCTCCCGCGCCCGTTCCAGAGCCGCCGACGCGGTCATCGGGTCCACGCCCAGCAGACCGGCCGGTACGGTTATCGGCTCGGCCTCGACCTCGGTGTGCCACAGCAGGCATTGAGAGGCTCCCGGAAGAGCGCGGAAAGCGCGCTCTGCGAGGAGCCGCTTTTCCGGTGTCGCGGACCGCGCCGCACGCAGTCCGCGACCGCCGGTGGGTTTGCGGAGTTCCGGCAGCAGGGCCGCCACATCGTCCTCGGCGGCCCATTCCCGGACGGTCTCCCGCACGGTCGCAAGGAGGTGCGGGCGCAGCGCACCGACGGCCGCTCGGCGGCCGAGCACCTGTTGGAACGCGGCGGTGGCCGCCAGCTGCGCCGACACCGCCGAGGAGGCCAGGCAGACGACCGCGTAGTCGTACACCGGGCGCCAGTGCCGGGTCAGCAGCAGAGCTGCGGCCCGGCTGTCCGGGGCGGGACCGCCCAGCCGGGCAACGAGATCGTGGTCGGACTCCCCCGGGCGCGAACCGGGTCGGGGCGGGTAGGGCGGACGTGGGGGGTAAGGGGGTTGCACTGGACCATTTCCTTCCAAGCCGCAGGACGCGACGCAATGCACGTCCTTCGGAAAGCAGGTGCCTGAATGGTGCGTGCTCATGAGCCCGGCGCAGGCCTTTTGAGTCTGGCCTTTCACCTTCCCGCGGGGTGCCACACTTTCGCACACGCGTCTCACGGGAAACAAGGAGTTCGGGTGACGGATGCTCAATCGGCCATGAATTGCCGCGAGTTACCCCTGGTATCCGCACCAGCATTCGAAATCGCCGGTGCTCCGGGCGTCAAGTTGTGTGCATCCAAAGCCGGTTGGTCCACAGAATCTCCCCGGAACAGGTTCCCTGCCGGGCCCGGCGTCGAGATCCAACTGACCGACGCCCGGGCGGCACGGTGCACCAGGGCCCGAATTCACGTACCGGCTCGAGGAGTTCGTCGGCGGGCTCGAGGGCGGCGACACCTCGAACCGGCGGGTCGCCGCCGGAGCGCGCGGGCGCACGAAAAGGGCCCCGCCGCAGCGACGGGGCCCATCCGATCGCTCGGACTCAGCTGTTGGGGCGAAGGGTCCAGACGACGGTCATCTCCGTGGTGACGGCGCCGTCCTCGCGCTGGATGGCGACGGCCACCGGGAACTCGGGGCGCTTGCCCTCGTCGAGTTCGGCGACCACCTCGGCGGCGGGGCGGCCGAGGGTCGCGGTGGCCGTGACAGGACCCAGCGCGATCTTCTTGAACGCGATCTCGGCATGCACCGGCAGCGGTACCGCACGCGAGAGCTGGTCCCCGAACGCGGCCAGGACGATCGCGCCGCTGGCCGACTCACCGAGGGTGAACATGGCGCCCGCGTGCGGCCCGCCGACGTGGTTGCGGTACTCGCTCTGGTCCGGCAGGGCCAGCACGGCCTTCTCCGGAGTGGTCTCCAGGTACTCGAGGTTCAGGGTCCGAACCATCGGCACCGTGGCGGCGAGCAACTCGCCGATCGACATCTGATCTGCGCTCATGGCCGCATGTTACCCACGGGTAGCCTCGGCTGACCAGATGCAGATGATGACGGGCGTATCACGGTGGCCCATGTGGCAGGAGAGCAGGTGTGCCGGGCAGCCCGACCGGAGGGAGCCGCTCCGACTCCCGTTTCGCTACGTCCCTGACAAGGGGCAGTGACCGAATCGTGTCCACAGCGGCACTAGGGTTACCGCTCATGTGGCCAGGACAGCAGCCGCCCGGGGGCGAGCAGAACCCGCAAGGGCAGAACAACCCGTACCAGCAGCCGGGATACCAGCAGCCGAATCCCTATCAGCAGCCCGGCTTCCAGCAGCCCAACCCCTATGCGCAGCAACCGCAGTGGGGCACACCGGCGCCGGCGGGAGCTCCGCAGCCGCAGCCGGGCGGCGGGGGTGACGGCAACCGGACGAAGCTGGTCGCGATCGTGGCGGCCACCGCCGTGGTGGTGGCCGCCGGCGTCACCGGCTTCCTGGTGCTCGGCGGCGACAAGGACGACACGGCGGACGGCGGCACCAAGAAGAAGACGAGCCCGTCACCGTCGGCGCCCGCCGACCCGAGCGGCTCCGCGTCCGGCTCGGACGACAACCCGCGCGGCACCGAGGACGAGAAGCCGACGATCGACGGCTGGAAGGTGGTCGTCAACCCCAAGCGGGGCGTCGCCTTCGACGTGCCGGCCGACTGGGAGGTCGAGTCGCCGGGCCTGAGCATCGGCTTCGAGGACGAGAAGTCGGAGGACGCCAAGCCGCTCGCCATCATGTCGGCGCCGGCGTTCTACAAGTCGAAGTGGTGCACGACCGACGAGAACAAGGACGGCCGGACCGAGGACACGGCGCTGGCCGCGGTGGGCTCCAAGGGCGCGGACGGCGCCAAGAACACCGACGAGGTCGCCGTGAACACGGTGGCCTGGTGGGTCTACGGCGGCTACACGCAGCCCGACAAGAAGAGCATCACGTTCGACGAGAAGGCCAAGCCCTACACCACCACGTCGGGCATCGAGGGCAGCATCGCCTGGGCCCAGTCGACGAACACACCCCAGAAGGGCAAGTGCGCCAGCGACGGCAAGGCGGTCACGTTCGGCTTCAAGAACTCGGCCGGTGACTTCGTGTCGTGGAACTTCTACGGCGCCAAGGGCGTCGACGACGAGGTTCCCAAGGCGACCATCATGAAGATCCTCAGCACGGTGCGGCTGCACGGGGAACCGACCGGGGGCTGACGAGCGGACCGACGCCGGCCTCGTGGTGCCGGCCGAGGCCGGATCCGCCTTCACCCGATGCCGAAGGCTCCGCCGGGCGGCTCGGGTGACGGTACGGCGTCCTCGTCCCGGACCGGCCGGGCCACCCCGATGAACTCCCGCAGCCCGGCCCCGTACTCGACGCGGGCCGGGAAGGCGTCGGCGGCGGTACGCCGGGCCAGGGCCGTGGTGTCGAGCGGGCGGTGCGCAGCGAGCAGCACCGCGTTGCCGAAGCGCCGGCCGCGCAGCACGCCCGGTTCGGCGATCAGCGCGAGCTCCCCGAACACCGAGGCGAAGGTGGCCAGTTGGGAGCGCAGGAAGGCGAAGGGCGTGGCGTCGGCGAGGTTGGCCAGATAGACGCCGCCGGGGCGCAGCACCCGCTCGGCCTCGCGGGCGTAGGCGACGGACGTCAGGTGGGCCGGTACCCGTGAGCCGCCGAAGACGTCGGCGACCACGACGTCCGCACTGTCCGTCGGGGCGCCGGCCAGCCAGGCGCGGGCGTCCGCCGCGTGCAGCGTGATGCCGGTGCCGGCGGGGAGCGGCAGGTGCTCCGCGACCAGCTCCAGCAGCCCCCGGTCGGCCTCGACGACGTCCTGCCGGGAGCCGGGCCGGGTCGCGGCCACGTATCGGGGGAGCGTGAGCGCACCCCCACCGAGGTGCAGTACATCCAGCGGCTGTCCCGGCTCCGCGACCGTGTCCAGGACATGCCCGAGCCGCCGCGTGTACTCGAACTCCAGATGCGTCGGCTCGTCCAGATCGACGTACGACTGCGGCGCCTCGTCGACCGTGAGCAGCCAAGCCCGCTTCCGGTCGATGTCGGGCATCAGCTTGGCGGTCCCGTGATCGACGTCTCGGATCACGGGTATGGGCTCGTTCACGGCTCCATTGTGACGGGACGGCGGGATTCGGCCGCCACCCGGCCGTGGGGTGGGCCCCGACGCCGGAGCACCGACGTGGCCGGGGCCCGCCTCCGTTCGAGAGGCGGGCCCCGGGTGTGTCAGCCGACGACCGTCACCGTCCCCGCGCCGACCGTGCGGCCGCCCTCGCGGATGGCGAAGCCGAGCCCGGGCTCCAGCGGCACCTCGCGGCCCAGCTCGACCGTCATGGTGACGGTGTCGCCGGGGCGGGCGACCGCCGTCTCGCCGAGGTCGATGTCGCCGACCACATCGGCGGTGCGGATGTAGAACTGCGGCCGGTAGCCCGTCGACACCGGCGTCGCACGGCCGCCCTCGCGCGCCGACAGCACGTACACCTGGGCCGAGAAGCGACGGCTGGGCGCCACGCTGCCGGGCGCTGCCACGATGTGGCCGCGCCGCACCGCGTCCCGCGGCACTCCGCGCAGCAGCAGCGCCACGTTGTCCCCGGCCTGCGCCTCCTCCATCGGCTTGCCGAAGGTCTCCAGGCCGGTGACGACGGACTCCAGCCCGGCGCCGAGCACCTCGACCCGGTCGCCGACCCGGACCGTGCCGCGCTCGACGGCGCCCGTGACGACCGTGCCGCGGCCGGTGATGGTGAGCACGTTCTCCACCGGCAGCAGGAACGGCGCGTCCAGGTACCGCTCGGGCATCGGCACATAGGTGTCCACCGCGTCGAGCAGCGCCTCGATGGACGCCGTCCAGCGCGGGTCCCCCTCGAGGGCCTTCAGCCCGGAAACCCGTACGACGGGGACGGCGTCGCCGCCGTAGCCGTGCTCGGTGAGCAGGTCGCGGACCTCCAGCTCGACCAGGTCGGTCAGCTCCTCGTCACCGGCGTCGGCCTTGTTGAGGGCGACGACGATGTGGTCGACTCCCACCTGCCGGGCGAGCAGCACGTGTTCGGCCGTCTGCGGCATGATGCCGTCGAGTGCGGAGACGACGAGGATCGCCCCGTCGAGCTGCGCGGCTCCGGTCACCATGTTCTTGACGTAGTCGGCGTGGCCCGGCATGTCCACGTGCGCGTAGTGCCGGGTGTCCGTCTCGTACTCGACGTGCGCGATGTTGATGGTGATGCCGCGCGCCGCCTCCTCCGGGGCCCGGTCGATGCGGTCGAACGGCACGAAGGTGCCGGTGCCGCGCTCGGCGAGGACCTTGGTGATGGCGGCGGTCAGGGTGGTCTTGCCGTGGTCGACGTGGCCCATCGTGCCGATGTTGAGGTGCGGTTTGGTGCGGACGTACGCCGTCTTGGGCATGGCGGTACCTCGAAGTCTCTGCGGAATGCCGAGTGATGGACCCGGCGGAGCGCATGGGCGCGGCCGGGACGGGGACCCCAGGAGACTTGCCGACCCTCCCCCTGCGGGGTCCGCCGGACGATCCGGGGAGGGTCAGCTTCGGGCGCCGTCGACGGTTGCCGTGACGATCAGGACGGCAGCCTTCGGGGCATCCGCTGCGGCGGATGCGGCGAGAACGAAGGCGTACCGGAACATGACGCAGATCATTGCCGACGCCTCGCCCCGCGTCGAATGCTTTTTCCCACTGCTGCGGAGCCGGGCCCTCTCGCCCCGGCGTTCACGCCCCGATGTTCTTCAGCGCCTCCCGCACCGACAGCGGCGCGAACCGTCCGCGCTCGCGCGCGAGGAAGGCCCGGACGGCCTCGGGGTCGGTCTTGGCGTACTCGCGCAGACACCAGCCGATGGCCTTGCGCACGAAGAAGTCGGGGTGGCCGGACTGGCGCAGGCAGTAGGTGAAGAGGCGTTCGGTGTCGGTGCGTTCCTTGTAGCGCAGCTGGTGGAGCAGGGCCGTGCGGGCGACCCACAGATCGTCGTCCACGATCCAGGCGTCCATGTCACGCGTCAGCCCCGGGTCGGCGGCCACCAGGGCGCCCACCACATGGGCGGCGATCAGGTCCACGGTGTCCCACCAGGAGACGGTGGTGACGAGCTGCCGGGCCACCGGCAGGAAGGCGGACGAGCAGCGCCCCACGTGGCGGCGCAGATAGTCGACGGCGAAGTAGTGGTACTCGCGCTCCGGGAGCTGCCAGCAGCGCAGGGCGACGGCGGCGCAGTCGGCCTCGTCGGGGCGGGCCGTGCCGGCCACGACAGTGCGGGACAGGGCGCGGCGCACGGGCGTGGTCAGGCCGAGGAACGGCGCCACGTCCTTCATGTACGCGCGCATGGGCCCGGCACGCTCGGGGTCGGCGGCTGCGGCGTACGTCACAGTCAGCCGTTCCAGCAGCGTGTCGGCGAGCACGCTGCGCGGGACACCCACCGTTCCCGTACCTGTGACGCCCATGAGACGAACCATACGGCGATCACACATATCTGTCGGTTAGTGTCACCGGATGCTCGATGCCACCACCCGCTCGGGGGGCACCGCCACGGCCGCTTCCCAGGCCGCCACCAAGGCCTCTCCCCAGGCCACCACAACTGTCCCGGAACTCGCGGCCGCAGTCCCCGGCGCCGGCACCGTCCCCGTCCGGCTCGGTCTCACCGCGCGCTGCGCGAGAGTCCTGCTCTCGCCCTGGTCCCGGTTCTCGCTGCTCGTCGCGCTGCTCGTGGGAGCCGCGTCGGCGGTGCTGCTCTTCGAACCGCAGCGGCTGCTGGCGCACGGCTGGCCGCCACAGCTGGGCGGTGTGGCCGCGGCGCTCGTGTTCGCGGTGGCGTACGGACTGGTCACCGTGGCGTTCGTGCCGCGGCCGCTGCTGAGCCTGGCGGCGGGTGCGCTGTTCGGCTCGCAGCTGGGCATCGCGACGGCGGTCGCGGGTTCGGTGCTCGGCGCGGGGATCGCCTTCGGGCTCGGCCGGGTGCTGGGCCAGGACGCGCTGCGTCCGCTGCTGCGGGGCAGGGTACTGACCACCGTCGACGGGCAGTTCAGCCGGCACGGGTTCCGTTCGATGCTGGCGGTGCGGCTGTTCCCGGGCGTGCCCTTCTGGGCGGCGAACTACTGCGCCGCCGTGTCCCGCATGGGCTGGCTGCCGTTCCTGCTCGCGACGGCGCTCGGGACGCTCCCGAACACCGCCGCGTACGTCGTCGCCGGCGCCCGTGCCTCCACGCCGACGTCGCCCGCCTTTCTCATCGCGATGGCCTGCATCGCCGTACCGGGCCTGGCGGCCGCGGTGGTGGCCTGGCGCAAGCGTCACCACCTGCGGGGGCGCTGACCGCAGGTCACACGGCTTGCAGGATCATCGCGTTGGCGAGGCCGCCCGCCTCGCACATCGTCTGCAGGGCGTAGCGGGCGCCACGCTCGCGCATGGCGTGCACGAGGGTGGTGGTCAGCCGGGTGCCGCTCGCGCCGAGGGGGTGACCGAGGGCGATCGCACCGCCGTGCACGTTGACCTTGGCGAGGTCGGCGCCGGTCTCCTGCTGCCAGGCCAGAACGACGCTGGAGAAGGCCTCGTTGACCTCGAACAGATCGATGTCGTCCAGGGTCAGGGAGGCCCTGCGCAGCACCTTCTCCGTCGCCGGGATGACGCCGGTGAGCATCAGCAGCGGGTCGGAGCCGGTGACGGCGAAGCTGTGCAGCCGGGCGAGGGGGCGCAGGCCGAGGCGGGCCGCGGTCTCGCTCGAGGTGATGAGGACGGCGGAGGCGCCGTCGTTGATGGGGCTGGCGTTGCCCGCGGTGACGTTCCACTCGATCTGCGGGAAGCGCTCGGCGAACCCGGGGTCGTAGTAGGCGGGCTTGAGGCCGGCCAGGATCTCCGGGCTGCTGCCCGGACGCACGCACTCGTCGCGCGCGACGCCCTCCAGGGGTGCGACCTCGGCGTCGAAGAGGCCGCCCGCCCAGGCCGCGGCGGCCTTCTGGTGCGAGGAGACGGCGAAGGCGTCCATCTGCTCGCGCGTGATGGACCACTTGGCGGCGATGAGCTCGGCGCTGATGCCCTGCGGAACCAGGCCCTCCGGGTAGCGCTCGGCGACGCCGGGTCCGAAAGGATCCTTGCCGGCCGGGACGTTCGACCACATCGGCACACGGCTCATCGACTCGACGCCACAGGCGACCACGAGGTCGTACGCGCCCGACATGACGCCCTGCGCCGCGAAGTGCACGGCCTGCTGGGACGAACCGCACTGGCGGTCCACCGTGGTCGCCGGGACCGTCTCGGGGAAGCCGGCCGAGAGCACGGCGTACCGGGTGGTGTTCATGGCCTGTTCGCCGACCTGGTCGACGGTGCCGCCGATGACGTCGTCGATGAGCGCCGGGTCGACGCCGGAGCGCTCGACGAGGGTGCGCAGGGTGTGGGCGAGGAGTTCGACGGGGTGGACGTGGGCGAGCGAGCCGTTCGGCTTGCCCTTGCCCACGGGGGTGCGTACGGCTTCGACGATGACTGCGTCACGCATGGTGCGGGCCTCCTTGGCCGCCGGGGCGATCACCGCAGCGATCAACCGGCCCGACCGAACACTCGATCGACCGGCCGGGCGACCGGCTCGCTACTGGTGAGTAGGAAATCCAAACTCACCATAGCCCAGCGGGTTGGAAAATCAAACCCTCCCATATGCTGGGCTCCATGGCCGCCACCAAAGACCCGCGCCCCTGCTCGATCGCCGACGCCCTGGCACTGGTCGGCGAGAAGTACTCCCTGCTCGTCCTGAGGGAGGTGTGCCTGGGCAACGGCCGCTTCGACCAGCTCGTGCGCAACATCGGCGCCCCGCGCGACATCCTGGCGACGCGGCTGCGCCGCCTGGTGGACGCCGGAATCCTCACGAAGCGCGCCTACAACGAACGCCCGCAGCGCTTCGAGTACCGGCCCACCCAGGCAGGGCTCGAACTGGAGCCGGTCCTGCTGACCCTCATGGAGTGGGGCAACCGCCACCTGCGCAGCGAGGACGACCGTCCCATGGTGATGGAGCACGTCTGCGGCAACGAACTGGTCCCCGTGGTCACCTGCCGGGCCTGCGGCGACCCGGTGTCCCACGAGGACCTGACACCCCACCCGCAGGCCCCGGGCTGGACGGTGACGGGGCCTGCGGCGGCGTGAACGGCGGCTAGCCGGCGGGATACACCTCGAGCCGCCCGCACATCCCGAACTTCCCGCGCGCCGAGGGCTGTTCGGCTCGTACGACGGCTTCCGCGAGGTGGGACACATCCCCCTGTTCGAGCCGGTCGAGCTGCTCCCCCGTCACCGAGGCGGCCGCCCGGGCACCGCGGCGCCAGCGCTCACGCCACTCGGCGAGCCGGGGCCGGACCAGCGCGGCCGCGGAGCTGTGGAACTCGGCCAGGGCCTCGGGCCCCTCGGCCCGCAGCACCCGGTAGCCCTCGAGGGCGAGGTCGCGCCGCGCGCGGGCGATGCGCTCCTGCTCCGCCACGGGCGCGTCGGCCGGGATCACCGTCGCGGCGGCGTACGTCTCCGGATCCGTGAGGTACTTCGGCGGCAGGGTCAGCACCGCGTCCCCCGCCTCCGGCAGCCCGCTGTTCTGCATCAGGACGGTGATGCGGAGACCGGTGTCGTTGACGAGGCGGTGGATCGTGCCGGGCGTGAACCACGCGACCGTGCCGGGCGCGAGGGGCGTGACCTCGTACCCCGACGTCGTGAGCGTCTGCACGGCACCCCGGCCGGCGGTGACGACGTACGCCTCCGAACACGTCAGATGCATATGGGGAGTTCCGCCGCACACCCCGTCCGCCGCCGGCCAGTCGTAGACGGACAGGTGGGAGACGGCGACCCCGCCCGGGAGCCCGGTGAAGGCTCCGGGCGGCCCGGCGGACTCAGTGCTGCTCACCATGGATGCGTCTCCAGGTACTTGGCGATCTCCTCCCGTTCCCAGGCTCCGTCGGCGACGACGACCCGGTAGCGGCGGGCGAGGGTGTCGCCGGGTGCCAGTTCCAGTTCCTCGTGGAAGGCCCAGGAGGGGGCGACGGCGGCGAACGGCTCGTTGCGGACGAACCAGTGCGCGGGGTGGGTGCCCCCGGCTCCGGTGTGGTCGTTCTCCGGGGCGTGCGCGAACACGAGCGTCGCGTGCCCGTCGAGGCCGTCGTGCTCCCCCGAGTACGCCAGCCAGGGGGCCTGCTCCCCCATCAACTTCGGCCCCTCGCTGTCGGGCCCGAGGACGCGTCCGTCCCGGAAGGCCCTCGGTCCCCGCCAGAACAGGCCCGTGTAGCCGGCCATCTCGCGGCCCGCGGTGGTCGGGCTGCCGAACAGCAGCGGTTCGTCCCGCCGGTTGGTGATGGCGCTCGTCCAGGTCAGCGCCCACGAGCCGGCCGCCGGGTCCACGTCGTGCACCTCGATCCGGCGCTCCTCGTCGGCCCACAGCTCCCCGGTGTACGGGTGCCAGGTGAGCCGCTCGGCGATCACCACGCGGGAACCGTCCGAGGTGACCTCGTCGAAGCCGACGTGCGCCATCGCGCCGACGCGCTCCGGAAGCGCGAGATATCCCTCGCCGTGAACATATGTGTTGCCGCCCCACAGGTTCTGGCCGGAGAGATGGGAGGCCGTCATCTGCAGGCCCTTGTGCCACCGGTGGTCGTTGGGCCGGTAGTCCGTGACGACGGCGCCCGCCAGGGTCCGGATCGGGTGCAGATACGGCTTCGGGGCCTCCCAGGCCGACTCGGGCCGGTAGACGTAGCTGAGGAGTTCGACGCCGGCGGTGGGTTCGGTGACCGTGATCCGGTCGCCGTGCGCGTGGACGATCTGCAGGCCGGTCATGCGGGCACCTCCTGGCTCGGGGCGGATTCGGACACGACGGGTGCCCAGCCGGGCGCGCCCCCGTGCAGCGCCGTGTAGTACGGGTCACCGGGGCCGATCTCCCCTCGCCGGACCGTCGTGTCCGTGAACGCCGACTTGTACAGCGCGGTGATCAGCTCCAGGCTCTTGCGGCCGTCCGGCCCGCTGCTGCGTGGCCGCTCGCCCGCGCGCATGCTCGCGACCAGCTCGCGCAGCTGTGCCAGATGCGAGCTGGGCACGTCGGCGCCGAAGTCCTGCCAGGCCATGGCGTCCGCCTCCGGCACGTCCGGCGCCGGGGTGATGCGCCAGTCGGCGTTGGCGTGGCCGTAGAGGTGGGTGAGTTCGACGGTGGCGCGCTCGCAGTCGACGCGGATGCGGCTGACCTCGTCGGGGCTGAGGACGCTGTTCACGACGGTCGCCATGGTGCCGTTCTCGAAGCGGACCAGGGCCGTCGAGACGTCCTCGGTCTCCACGTCGTGCACCAGCCGGCCGGCCATCGCGCGCACCTCGCTCCACGGCCCGAGCAGATCGAGCAGCAGGTCCATCTGGTGGATCCCGTGTCCCATGGCGGGGCCGCCGCCCTCCGTGTGCCAGCGTCCGCGCCAGGGGACGGCGTAGTAGGCGGCGTCGCGGTACCAGGTGGTCTGGCAGTGCGCCACCAGCGGCCGGCCCATGGCCTGCTCGGCGAGCAGCCGGCGTACATGCCGGGCGCCGGAGCCGAACCGGTGCTGGAAGACGATCGAGGCGTACGGCCCGCCGGCCTGCCCCTCCGCCGCCTCGACGGCGTCGAAGTCGGCGAGCGTGGGCACCGGCGGCTTCTCGCACCACACCCAGGCACCGGAGCGCAGGGCGGCGATGGTCTGCTCACGGTGCAGCGTCGGCGGCGTGCAGATGGTGACCAGGTCGGGCTGCTGTTCCCGCAGCATCAGTTCCAGGTCGGTGTACGCGTGCGGGATCCCGCCAGTCGCACAGAACTCCCGGACCGCGGCGGCGTCGATGTCGACCGCCGCGACGACCTCCGTCTCACCCTCCTCGGCGAGCCGGGCCAGTGCGGGCAGATGACAGCCGCGGGCGATGCCGCCCGTGCCGATGACGGCGGTTCTGACGGGGCGGCCGGAGAGCGGGGCGGAGGGGGATCGGGAGGCCTGGGGATCGTCTGTCGGGGATGTCTCGGACGCCGCGGGTGTCGCGGATGTCACACGTGTCACCGATGTCGCAGGCGTGGGCATGGACCTGATCAGCACTCCTCCGGGTTCTGGGCATGTAGCAAGCGCTTTCCCCACTGCAACGTAGGCCCGCCGCCGCAACCGGTCAACACCCCGAACCGATCACCGTCGATCACCCCGGCAAGCCCCTGTGCCGGGCCCGATCGCGCGGGACGCTACCCTTCCCCTCGACACAACCGATCACCGCGCGTGGAGGCTCGGTGTGTCCGTCGTCCGTTCCACGATCGGCACTTGGACTCCGTAACTTCATGTCTTGGTTCGAATCACTCATCCTCGGACTCGTCCAGGGGCTGACCGAATTCCTCCCCGTGTCCTCCAGCGCGCACCTGCGCCTGACCGCAGCCTTCTCCGGCTGGGAGGACCCGGGCGCCGCCTTCACGGCGATCACGCAGATCGGCACGGAGATCGCCGTGCTGATCTACTTCCGCCAGGACATCGGACGCATCGTCTCCGCCTGGTTCCGCTCCCTCTACGACAAGGCGTGGCGCAGTGACCACGACGCGCAGATGGGCTGGCTGGTGATCGTCGGCTCGATCCCGATCGGGCTGCTCGGTGTCACGTTCAAGGATCAGATCGAGGGGCCGTTCCGAGATCTGCGGATCACCGCGACGATGCTGATCGTGGTCGGCGTGATCATCGGCATCGCCGACCGGATGGCGGCCCGCGACGAGAGCGGGGGCAGGCACCGGGCACCGAGCCAGCGCAAGGAACTGAAGGACCTGGGCGTCAAGGACGGCCTGATCTTCGGCCTCTGCCAGGCCATGGCCCTCGTCCCGGGCGTCTCCCGCTCCGGTGCCACCATCAGCGGCGGCCTCTTCATGGGCTACCGGCGCGAGGCCGCGGCCCGCTACTCGTTCCTGCTCGCGATCCCCGCGGTGCTCGCCTCGGGCCTGTTCGAACTGAACGACGCGATGGAGACCGGCCATGTGTCGTGGGGGCCGACGATCTTCGCGACGGTGATCGCCTTCGGCACCGGGTACGCGGTCATCGCCTGGTTCATGAAGTTCATCTCGACCAAGAGCTTCATGCCGTTCGTCTGGTACCGCATAGCGCTCGGCATCGTGATCGTCGCGCTGGTGACCATGGGCGTCCTGAGCCCCCACGCGGCGGAGTCGGCGGGCTGACACGCCGGGGTGGTGACCAAGCCCATACGGGATGAGTAGCCGCCCGGTAGCGCAGTGTCAGTGCTTGCCCCTAGGCTTGCCCGCATGTCCCCTGACTCCATGGCCCCTGGTTCCGTGCGGTCTGCTGCCGAGGTGAACGAGCAGATCCGTGAGCTGTGGCTGCGTGCGGGCGGCACGCTGTCGGCTCAGGAGCGGGCGGAGTACGAACTGCTGGTGGTCGAGTGGGCCGCGGCCGTCCGCGGCGAGGTCATCGAGGCGGCCTGACGGCGACGGCGTGGAACATCTCACCGACGTACCACCGCGACGCGGTCTCGTCGTCTTCCTCAACGGCACGTCCAGTTCCGGCAAGTCGAGCATCGCCGCCGAGCTGCTGCGGATCCTCGACGAACCGTACTTCCACATGCCGGTCGACGCCTTTCACGCGATGCGGTCCCGCACCCCCGTCCCGCCGGACCAGCTGGACACGATGCTGCACCGGACCTGGCAGGGTTACCACCGCGCGGTGGCCGCAATGGCCGCCGCCGGCAACAACGTCGTCATGGATCACATCCTCAGTGCCGAGTGGCGGCTCCAGGACTGCCTGTCGCTGTTCGTACCGCAGGACGTGGTCCTCGTCGGCGTGCACTGCCCCATGGACGAGCTGGAGCGGCGAGAGCGTGAGCGCGGGAACCGGCCCGCCGGACTCGCCGCCCGCCAGCTGAAGCAGGTCCACGCCCACGGCGTCTACGACATCGAGTGCGACACCAGCATCTCCGACCCCCTCGAATGCGCCCGCCGCATCAAGGACTTCCTGCCCGCCAGACCCACCCCCACCGCCTTCCAGCGCCTGCGCGCGGGCAGCTGACGACGCTCACCGCCGCCCGCCCCGCATCACCGCCTCCGTCGCACAGGAGGCGTCCACGACCACCGAATATCACGGCACGCCCTCTTGGCGCGGCCCGCCCCGTGCCCAACACTGAGCCGATGACGCAGCGTGTGGAGCTCGCGGCCGTGATGGACCGGCTCGCCGTCGACGGACTGATCACCGACTACGCCGTGGCAGTGGACGACGGCGACTGGGAGGCGTACCGAAATCTGTTCACACCGGACGGACGGGCGGACTACCGCTCGGCCGGCGGTATCGAAGGCGACGCCCGCCAGGTGGCCGCGTGGCTCGCCGAGAGCCTGCGGGTGTTCTCGATGCGGCAGCATCTGATCGTCAACCGCCGGATGCGGTTCGACGTTCTGGAGCGGGACACCGGCGACACGGCACGGGTCCAGGCCGACTACGTCAATCCGATGCGTTTCGCCGGCGAGGGCCCCCCGGAGCCCGACTTCGTGTGCGGCGGCCGGTACGCCTTCGGGCTGCTGCGGACCGACGACGGCTGGCGGCTGCGCGAGGTGATCGTCCAGGAGAAGTGGCGGCGACTGCCCGAGAAGGCCGAAGCACCCGTGATCGACTGAGCCGACGCCCTCTGTACCGAGATCGTCGGCAGCGCGCACACTGGATCCACGGGTAGGGAGGCGCCGTATGAAGACGTTGGGCCGCTGGCTCGCCTCCCCGTGGCGGCGTTCCGCGGTCGCCGTGGCGGCGGGTGCCCTGCCCATGCTCGCCTTTCCCGCCCCGTCCCTGTGGGGGTTCGCCTTCGTCGCCCTGGTCCCGTGGATCCTGCTCGCCCGTACCGCGCCGACCGGCCGGCGGGCGCTGTACGACGGCTGGTGCGGCGGCTTCGGCTTCATGCTGGCCGTGCATCACTGGCTGTTGCCGAACCTGCACGTGTTCACGTTCGTCATCGCTGCGCTGCTCGGCGCGCTCTGGGCGCCCTGGGGGTGGCTGGTACGGCGGTTGCTCTCCGGAGCGCCGTCGCCGGGCCGGATCGCGGCCGCCCTGCTCGTCCTGCCCTCGGGCTGGCTGGTGGTGGAGCTGGTCCGTTCCTGGCAGGGACTGGGTGGCCCGTGGGGCATGCTGGGCGCCAGTCAGTGGCAGCTGGAACCGGCGCTGCGGCTCGCGTCGGTGGGCGGGGTGTGGCTGCTCAGCCTCCTGCTGGTGGTCGTCAACGTCGCCGTCGCCGTCCTCGTCGCGGTGCGCAGGTCCCGGGTGCCGGCGGTGGCCGGTCTGGTCGCCACGGCGGCGGTCGGCTCGGCGGCGTGGATGTGGTCGCCGCGCCCCGGGACCGACGGCCATGTCCGGGTGGCGGTCGTGCAGCCGGGAGTCGTGGTCGGCCCCGACCGCCGGTTCGACCGCGAGGAGCAGCTGACCCGACAGCTCGCCGGGCAGGACGTCGACCTGATCGTCTGGGGCGAGAGCAGTGTCGGCTTCGACCTCGGCACCCGCCCCGACCTTGCGCGACGCATCGCGGCACTCTCACGCGAGACCGCCGCGCCGATCCTGGTCAACGTCGACGCGCGGCGCTCGGACCGGCCCGGCATCTACAAGAGCTCGATCCTGATCGGCCCCGACGGCCCGACCGGCGAACGCTACGACAAGATGCGGCTGGTCCCCTTCGGCGAGTACGTCCCGGCCCGCTCGCTGCTCGGCTGGGCGACGTCCGTCGGCGAGGCGGCGCGCGAGGACCGCAGGCGGGGCACCGCGCAGGTGGTGATGGACGTGGGCGACGGGCTGCGGATCGGCCCGATGGTCTGCTTCGAGTCGGCGTTCCCCGACATGAGCCGTCACCTCGCCGAGGACGGCGCGGACATACTCGTCGCCCAGTCGGCGACGTCCACGTTCCAGCAGAGCTGGGCGCCCGCGCAGCACGCCTCGCTCGCCGCCCTGCGCGCCGCGGAGTCCGGCCGCCCGATGGTGCATGCGACGCTGACCGGCGTCTCCGCCGTCCACGGACCGGAAGGGCAGCGGATCGGCCCTTGGCTCGGTACGGACGCGAGCACCACGCAGGTCTACGAGGTGCCGCTGGCGGACGGTGTCACGCCGTACGTCCGCTTCGGCGACTGGCCGGTGTACGGGGCCGTGCTGGTGCTCGCCGCCCTCGGTGTCACCGAGGGGGCGCGACGGACCCGGCGGCCGCGCCCGCGCGCTCCAGGATCGCGTGTACCACCTGCTCGCACAGCTCGTGAGTCGCCAGCGCGTCCCGGGCGCTGAGCAGCCGGCCCGCGCGCACAGCGTCCAGGAAGGCCAGCACCGCCTGCTCGATCCCGCGCTGGCGGGCCACCGGCACCCAGTCCCCGCGCCGTCGCACCGTCGGCTGCCCCTTGTGGTCGATCACCTCGGCGAGGTTGAGCACCTGCCGCTTGGTGTCCTGCCCGGAGACCTCCAGGATCTCCTCGGCGGAGCCGCTGAGCCGGTTCATGACACCCAGCGCGGTGAAGCCGTCGCCGGCCAGTTGCAGCACCACGTGGTGGACCAGCCCGTGCTCGGTCCGGGCCCGCACCGTCACGTCGTCGATCTGGCCCGGCACCAGGAAGCGCAGTGTGTCGACGACGTGGATGAAGTCGTCGAGGATCATCGTGCGCGGCTCCTCCGGGAGCCCGATCCGGTTCTTCTGCATCAGGATGAGCTCGCGCGGATGCTCGGCACACTGCGCGTACGCCGGCGCGTGCCGCCGGTTGAAGCCGACGGCGAGGCTCGCACTCCGTTCCTCGGCGAGCGCCACGAGCCGTTGGGAGTCGGCGAGTTGGTACGCCAGCGGCTTGTCGACGTACGTCGGTACGCCCGCCTGGAGCAGCTGGGTGACGATCTCGGGGTGCGCCTCGGTCGGCGCGTGCACGAAGGCGGCGTCGAGGCCCTGGGCGAGGAGGTCGTCGAGGGTGGTGTGCCGCCGGGCCTGCGGCAGGTGGAGGCTGTCGGCGACTCGGGCGAGGGTCGCCGGGGTGCGGGTCTGCAGGTGCAGGTCGACTCCGGGCTGGACGGCGAGTACCGGCAGATATGCCTTCTGCGCGATGTCGCCGAGTCCGATGCAGCCGACCTTCACTGGTTCTCCTCCACCGCCTGCCTGCGCCTGTTCCGACGGAAGCATACGGCTGCTGCGGCGGCCGCCGGCCGGCGATGTCGCCGGAGCTGCGCAGGAAGAGCACCGGTCCCGCCTTCGGCAGGGCGGCCACAGCGGCATTGCGTACGGGGCTGCTCGTGAAATTCCTCGAGGAACCGGCGGAGTTGGGACAGGATGCGCATATGACGACCGAGCGCCGTGAGCCTGCCCAGAACGCCGACGAACGCACCATGCTGGAGGGATGGCTGGAGTACCACCGGCAGACCCTCGCCCTGAAGTGCGAGGGGCTGAGCGATGCCCAGCTCAGGACCGCGTCCGTGGAGCCGTCCGAGCTGTCCCTGATGGGGCTGGTGCGGCACCTGGCGGAGTGCGAGCGCGGCTGGTTCCGCAAGGTGCTGGTGGGCGACGACCCGGGGCCGATCTACTACACCGAGGAGGACCGCGACGGCGAGTTCCACCTCACCGAGGCGGACACCTGGGAGGAGGCGTACGCCACCTGGCAGGCCGAGATCGGGATCGCCCGGCGCAATGCGGCCGGCTTCGCCCTGGACGACCTGTCCAAGGGCCGCAGCAGGTTCACCGACGAACCCTTCAGCCTGCGCTGGATCTACACGCACATGATCGAGGAGTACGCGCGCCACAACGGCCACGCCGATCTGATCCGCGAACGCATCGACGGCGCCACCGGCGACTGACGTCACCCTCGCCGGGCCCGCGCCCTTCGTACGAAGGCGGGGATCACCCGTCCGGAGCAACCTGCGCTCGTCCGCTGGGCCCGAGGTGCCCAAAAGCAGCAGAGTTGCGCGGGTGCATCGAACGACGACCACCGCAACGCTCCTGGTCACCGTGGCTGTCTCGGCCCTGGCCGGCTGTACGACGGTCCAGGGCCCGCCTGTGGCCGGGCCGGCGACGGCGCCGTCGCCGGCCGGCCCGGACGGCCGGACCGCGCCGCAGATCGTGCAGGCGCCGGCCCGTGAGGCACTGGAGCTCATCGGCCCGTCCCGCCGGCCGCAGCCCGCGGCACCCGCGACGCCGAGCCGTACGGCCGCCTCTGCCCCGCCGCCGGTCCACCAGCCGCCGACGCCCCGCCCGCAATCCAGCCGACGGTCCCGGCCGGAGCGTTCGGAGCCCTGGCAGTCGCCGTCTCCGGTCATCCGGCTCCCGGACGTGTCGGACACGCTCCGGGACACCACGGATGTGTGCGCCCTCGGCAGGAACTACGGCGGCTGGCGGCCGGACAGCGCCGAGGCGGTGATCTGCGAGCGGACGTACGGCCGTTGACAGGGCACCCCGCAGCTGCGCGGTCGTCCCCGCCGGGCAGGGCGCCGACAGGGCCGCTGCCGCACCGGCAGAAGCGCAAGGCCACTGCCTGGGCGGCCCGGCGCTAAGGCCGCTGCCTGGGCGGCCCCCACGTCGCCCCGCCGGCTGCCCCGTCCTCGCCCAGTCGTAGTGCCAACCGCCCGATCGCCGCGCGCACTCCCTCCCCGTAGCTGTCGTCGCCGAGGGCGTCGGCCGCGCCGCGGGCCCGGTGCAGATGGGTGCGGGCGGCCTCGGAGCGGCCGAGCTTGACGTAGTCGGCGGCGAGATTGAGGTGCAGGGAGGGGTAGAGGGCACGGACGGCGAGGGCGCCCTCGTGAGCGGCGAGCCGCTCGTCCGTGAGCTCCTCGGCGGCCGTCAACGCCCGTAGGTCCCAGGCCAGTTCGTCCGAGGGGTCGTCCTGGGTGTCGGCCATGTAGTGCGCCAGCGTGCACCGGTGCAGCGGGTCGCCGTCCTCGCCGATCTCCGCCCACAGGTGCAGGAAGCGGTGCCGGGCCTCCTCGCGGTCGCCCGCGTGATGCAGCATGACGACCTGCCCGATCCGCGTCATCACGGCATCCGGCGCCGCCTGCTCCTGTCGCTCAGCCACCGCACTCTCCCAGCACTCACCGACGTCCGATTCCTCCCGACGCTAACGGCAGCCACCGGCAATCACGGCGAGGCAGGGCCGACCCGCAGGATCGGCCCCACCCGGACCTCCCAGGTCAGCCCAGATTCGGAACACGCCAGTCGACCGGCTCGTGCCCCTGCGCGGCGATCGCCTCGTTGATCTGCGTGAACGGGCGGGAGCCGAAGAACTTCTTGGCCGACAGCGGCGAGGGGTGCGCACCCTTCACCACCACGTGCCGGCTCTCGTCGATCAGCGGGAGCTTCTTCTGCGCGTAGTTCCCCCAGAGCACGAAGACCGCCGGGTCGGGCCGCTCGGCCACCGCGCGGATCACCGCGTCGGTGAACTTCTCCCAGCCCTTGCCCTTGTGCGAGTTGGCCTCGCCGGCGCGGACCGTGAGCACCGCGTTGAGCAGCAGCACACCCTGCCGGGCCCAGGGCATCAGATAGCCGTTGTCCGGGACCGGCAGGCCGAGCTCTTCGTGCATCTCCTTGTAGATGTTGCGCAGCGAGGGCGGGGTCTTCACCCCGGGACGCACCGAGAAGCACAGGCCGTGGCCCTGGCCCTCGCCGTGGTACGGATCCTGGCCGAGGATCAGGACCTTCACCTGCTCGTACGGCGTGGCGTCGAGCGCGGCGAAGACCTCCTCGCGCGGAGGGTAGACGGGACCCTTCGCCCGCTCCTCCTCGACGAACTCCGTCAGCTCCTTGAAGTAGGGCTTGTGCAGTTCGTCGCCCAGGACCCCGCGCCAGGACTCGGGCAGCATGGCGATGTCGGTCACGTCAACTTCCTTACGGTGTGCGGTCGCTTCCAGAGCACAGAACCTACCGGCGACCACTGACAATCGACGCAGCGGACGGCCTCACCAGCTGGTCTTGCGGTACAGCTCCCACACCATCATGATCGTCGACGGGTCCAACGCGCGCTCCCCGCCGGAGATCTCCTCGCTCGCGGCGACATACTGCTTACCCTGCCACAACGGCAGCAGGCGCGCGTCGTCGACGAGGATCTCCTGGGCCTCCTCGAATTCCCGCTCCACCTGGGCGCGGTCGCTCTCCTCACGGGAGCGGGGCAGCAGCTCGTTGGTGATCTCGGGCGCGGGGTACGGCGTTCCGAGGGCGTTCTCCTCGCCGACGAAGGGCGCGATGTAGTTGTCGGCATCGGGGAAGTCGGGGAACCAGCCGCGGCCGAACACCGGGTACTCGCCCTTCTGGTAGCCCTCGACGTACGTCTTCCAGGGCCGGCTCTTGAGGGTGATCTCGAACAGGCCCGAGGCCTCCAGCTGGCGCTTCAGCTCCTTGAACAGAACGGCGGTCTCGGAGCCGTAGCGGTCGGTGGTGTACCAGAAGGTGAGCGGGACGGGCTCGGTGATGCCGGCCTCGGTGAGGATCGTGCGGGCCTTGTCCTGGTCGGGGTCGCCGTAGTTGTCGAAGAAGCCCGTGGTGTGGCCGGTCAGGCCCTTGGGGACCATCGAGTACAGGGGGTCGACGGTGTCCTTGTAGATCGTGTGGGCGATGGTCGGCCGGTCGACGACCTGGGCGATGGCCTTGCGTACCGCAGCGTTGCCGGCCCACTCGTTCTTCGGGTTGAACACCAGGTAGCTGATGTCGGTGCCCGCGCCCTCGACCAGCTGCAGCGTGTCGGAGTCCTCGCCCTCCAGGGCGACGATCTCGTCGGCGGCGAGGCCGCGGTAGGTCACGTCGATGCGCTGCTCCCGCAGGGCCTTGACCATGGCGGCGGAGTCCTGGAAGTAGCGGATGGTCACCGCGTCGTTTCTGCGCTCGGCGAAGCCCTTGTAGCTCTCGTTCCGGACGAGTTCGGCCTGACTGCCCTCGTCGTACGCGTCGAGCGTGTACGGCCCGGACCCGGTTACTCCGCCGTCCTCGCGCAGGGAGTCGGCCGGGTAGTCCTCGGGGTCGACGAGGGACATGGCGGGGGTGGCGAGCACGAACGGGAAGGTGGCGTCGGCGGTCTTCAGGTGGAAGACCACCTCGCGGTCGCCCAGCGCCTGCACCCGGTCCAGGCTGCCCAGCAGCCCGGCGGGCCCGCCCGGCGCGTTGATGGCGGTGATCCGGTCGATCGAGTGCTTGACGGCCTGCGCGTCGATCACACTGCCGTCGGAGAAGGTCAGGCCCTCCCGCAGCTTGCAGCGGTACGCCCGGTTGGTGCTGTCGGTGAACGCACAGCTCTCGGCGGCGTCGGGCTGGGGCGTGGTGGTGCCGTTGGGGTAGCTCAGCAGCGTCTGGTAGACGTTGCGGAACAGCTCCCAGGAGCCGTCCCAGGAAGCGGCCGGGTCCAGTGTGCTGGGAGCGCTGGTGGTCCCCACCACGATCGGCCCGTCGTCACCGGTCTCGCCGTCCGAGAACAGGCTGCATCCGGCCACCAGGGATATGGATGCGATCGCGGCCAACTGCCGCAGGCCTCGGTTCCGGTTGAACACGCGCACGCTCCTCGATCTGCCATACCAAGGGTCGGCAGACCTTATCGCAGTGCTCGGCCCGGCTGAACCGCAGTTGCGCGAGGTACTTGATCAGCATCTCGATGACGACGTTGTCATCGCCCTGCGCAGTACCTGTACGTGGACAGGGGCGCCGTTTCCGTCAACGGATCCGCGTCACGCCGACGGAGCCGACGCCCCTGTATGTCCCCGGCCCGGTCAGCTCACGCCGGCGTTGAGGAAGATGCCGCCGTCCACGACGAGCGTCTGGCCGGTGATCCAGTCGGCCTGCGCCGAGGTGAGGAACGCGGCGGCGCCACCGATGTCGGAGGGCACGCCGAGCCGGCCCAGCGGGTAGGCCGCGGCGGCCTCCGCCTCGCGGCCCTCGTAGAGGGCCTGCGCGAACTTGGTCTTCACGACGGCCGGGGCGATCGCGTTGACCCGCACCTTGGGCGCGAACTCGTGCGCCAGCTGAAGGGTCAGGTTGATCATCGCGGCCTTGCTGATGCCGTACGCGCCGATGAAGGGCGAGGCGGAGACACCGGCCACGGACGCGATGTTGACGATCGCGCCGCCGTTGTCCTTCTGCCAGGCGTGCCAGGTGCGCTGGGCGAACCCGAGCGCCGAGACGACATTGGTCTCGAACACCTTGCGCGCGACATCGAGGTCGAGGTCGGCGATCGGCCCGAACACCGGGTTCGTGCCGGCGTTGTTGACCAGGTAGTCGACCCGGCCGAAGGCGTCCATCGTGCGCTCGACGGCGGCGGCCTGGTGGTCGACGTCGTGGGCCTTGCCGGCCACGCCGATGACCCGGTCGGCGCCGAGCTGCTCGACGGCCTCCTTGAGGGCGTCCTCGTTGCGGCCGGTGATGCACACCCGGTCACCGCGTGCCACGAGCGCCTCGGCGACGCCGTAGCCGATGCCGCGGCTGGCGCCCGTGACGAGCGCGACCTTGCCCGAAAGCTCCGGGAGTTCCATGGAAGTGATCCCCTTCAGTCGAGCGGTCCGCCGGCCACGTACAGCACCTGGCCGGAAACGAAGCCGGCCGCGTCGCCCGTGAAGAAGGCGATGGCGTTGGCGATGTCCTCCGGCTCACCGACACGCTGTACCGGGATCATGGAGGCGGCCGCGGCCTTGAAGTCCTCGAAGCCCATGCCGACACGTTCTGCGGTGGCGGCGGTCATGTCGGTGGCGATGAAGCCGGGAGCGACGGCGTTGGCGGTGATGCCGAACTTGCCGAGCTCCTTGGCGAGGGTCTTGGTGAAGCCCTGCAGACCGGCCTTGGCGGCGGAGTAGTTGACCTGGCCGCGGTTGCCGAGAGCGGAGGACGAGGAGAGGTTGACGATCCGGCCGAAGCCGGCGTCGACCATGTGCTTCTGGCAGGCCCGGGACATCAGGAAGGCGCCGCGCAGGTGCACGTTCATGACGGTGTCCCACTCGGCGACGCTCATCTTGAACAGCAGGTTGTCGCGGAGCACACCCGCGTTGTTGACAAGGATCGACGGCGCGCCGAGCTCCTCGGCGATGCGCGCGACGGCCGCCTCGACCTGCGCCTCGTCGGAAACGTCGCAGCCGACCGCAATGGCCCGGCCGCCCGCCGCGGTGATCTTTTCCACGGTGTCCTTGCAGGCGGCCTCGTCGAGGTCGAGCACGGCGACCGCGCGGCCCTCGGCCGCCAGTCGTACGGCGGCGGCGGCGCCGATGCCGCGCGCGGCACCGGTGACGACTGCGACCCGCTGCTCAGTAGTGGACATTGCTGCTACTCCTCGCCCTTGGATGCGGCTCAGCGGCACGCTCTTCGGTGAGCGACCGCTTAGTACCTTCAGCAGACGTGACGCTAGAAGCCCTGGCACCCGGTGTCAACGGCCCATCGGGTGCATGTGATCCATCACCTCACCAGCAGGTCGAGCAAACGCTCCGTCTCGGCCGCCGGATCGGCGGTCAGCCCGGTGTGCACCGGGCCGGGCTGCACGACCGTCGAGCGGGGCGCGATCAGCCAGCGGAAACGCCGGCCCGCGTCGTCGCCGGCCGCCTGCCCGGCCGCCTCCCCGCCGCCGCACACACTCTCGACGGCACGCAGCGCGGCGCGTACGCCGGCCACGTCGGCCGCCGGGTCGAGGGCCAGCAGCCGCGCCTCGTCGAGGTGCGTGCGGGCGCCGACGTACCCCTTGGCACGGCAGTACACGAGCACCCCGGCGTTGATGCACTCGCCGCGCTCGACGCGCGGCACGACCCGCAGGAGGGCGTACTCGAAGACGTCCCGGCCGCCGCCCTGGCCGGCCCTGGTGATGTGGCGCTCGCTCACTTGACCCCCTGAACGCGTTCGTGGATGACGGCGGCGCGCGCGAGCAGTGGTCGCGCATAGGCTCGGCGCAGGTCGTCGGGCGTGTCGAAGCCGGGCTCGCCGGTCAGCCACGCGTCGGGAATCTCGGCGGTGACCTCGGCCAGCAGGTCCTCGGTGACCAGGGGCGCTAGAGCGGCGGCGGCCGCGGTGATGTCCGGGGCGAAGGAGCGCAGGGCGTGGTCGGAGGCGTCGTAGGGCCGCAGCGCGGAAGCTTCGGCGCCGGGCCAGTTGTGGTGCCAGATCATGGTCGCGCCGTGGTCGATGAGCCACGGTTCGCCGTGCCACATCAGCAGGTTGGGGTTGCGCCAGGAGCGGTCGACGTTGTTCACCAGCGCGTCGAACCAGACGATCCGCCCCGCTTCCTCGGGGCTCACCGCGAAGGCGAGGGGGTCGAAGCCGAGCGCGCCGGACAGGAAGTCCATGCCGAGGTTGGTGCCGCCGCTGGACTTCAGCAGCTCCTGCACCTCCTGGTCGGGTTCGCCCAGCCCCAGCAGCGGGTCGAGCTCGACCGTCACCAGGCCCGGCACCCTGAAGCCCAGCCGGCGGGCGAGTTCGCCGCAGACGACCTCCGCCACGAGCGTCTTGCGGCCCTGGCCGGCACCGGTGAACTTCATGACGTACATCCCGAGATCGTCGGCCTCGACGAGCCCCGGCAGCGAGCCGCCCTCACGCAGGGGCGTGATGTAGCGGGTCGCGATGACTTCCTTGAGCATCGCCCCAGGTTACTGGGGCGTTCGGGACGGTTGGGGCGCCGCCCGTCGGCTCGGGGCCACGATCGGGTGACGAACCGCGTGGCGGCTGAACCGGCGCCGGTCGCGGCCCGTACTGCTGGACATCACATGACGACCGCAGAAGGGACCCCAGCATGGCCAGCGAATCGCTTCACCCCGTGTCGGGACCGGCCCGCCGTACCGTGATCGCGGCGGCCGGCGCGGCGGGGCTCGCCGTCGCGCTGACCGCGTGCGGGTCGGGCGACGACTCGTCCGGTTCCGGCACCGTCCTCGGCAAGACCTCCGACATCCCCGAGGGCGGCGGGAAGGTCTTCGGCGGCGTGGTGGTCACCCAGCCGACGGCGGGCGAATTCAAGGCGTTCTCCTCCAAGTGCACCCATCAGGGCTGTGCGGTGAAGGACGTCAAGGACGGGGCCATCATCTGCCCCTGTCACGACAGCCGGTTCTCCGCGACCGACGGCAGTGTGCAGAAAGGTCCGGCGACCCAGCCGCTGCCCGCAGAGGAGATCACCGTGGAGGGGGACGAGATCAGGATGGCGTGACGGTCAGCGCCGGCGGAGTCCTTTGCAGCAGCCCAGCACCTCGTCGGTGGTCGCGAGGGTGGCGACCAGGGCGAGGGTGTGCCGGATCATCGCGGGGGTGTAGTCGGCGGGCACCCCCGCGATGGCGTCGGTCGGCACGACGGCCGTGTAACCGCGGTTCACGGCGTCGAAGACGGCGTTGGGGATCGCGACGTTGGCGGAGACGCCGCTGACGATCAGGGTGCGGCAGCCGAGGTTGCGCAGCAGCGCGTCGACGTCGGTGCCCTGGATGGGCGACAGTCCGTGCAGCCGGCGTACGACGAAGTCCTCCTCGGCGACCTCGATCGGGGGTGCGACGCGCACCGCCGTGGTGCCGGACAGCTGCTGGACGGGGAGCCGTTCGGCGGCGTGGAACAGCCGGGCGTTGCGGCTGGCGCCCCGGCCGTCGGGGCGGCGTTCGGCGAGGGCGTGGATCACCTGGATGCCGCTCTCGTGGGCGGCGGCCACCAGCCGTGCGATGTTGGCGAGGACGCCCGAGGAGCGGGCCTGACGGGCGAGTTCCGGCAGCGCGCTGTCCGGGCCGACGACGCCCTGCTGGCACTCGACGGTGAGGAGCACGGTGACGGCGGGGTCGAGAAGTTCGCTGAGGTGCTCGTACGACGGCATGGTTCCCCCTCGGTGTGGGAGCCGGTGAGGTCAGCCACCATTGCACGGCGACGGAAGAAGTTCCATTCTTTTCTGACATACCGTCAGGTGTTGTTCTGCCGAGGGGAATCGCATGACAGTCACTCAGCGCCGGGGCCGCAAGATCATGATGACGCCCGGTGAGCTGGACGAGTTCCTGACCAGCCAGCGCACGTGCCGGGTCGCCACGGTGTCGGCCGACGGCGCCCCCCATGTGAGCACGTTGTGGTTCGCCTGGGACGGCACCTCGATGTGGCTGTACTCCGTGGTGCGCAGCAAGCGGTGGGCCGATCTGCGGCGTGATCCGCGGGTGGCCGTCGTGGTCGACACGGGCGAGGAGTACGACGAACTGCGCGGTGTCGAGCTGTCCGGGACCGTCGAGTTCGTGGGCGAGATTCCGCGCACCGGCGAGCTGCGCGCCGAACTCGACGTTCCGGAGACGCTGTTCGCCCGCAAGAACTTCGGCCTGGAGGAGATGCCGCACGACGGGCGGCACGCGTGGGTGCGGCTGACACCGGAGAAGATCGTCTCCTGGGACTTCCGCAAACTGGGGTCGTCATAGGGCACCCGCTCAGCTCGCACCGACGCTCTCCCCCGCGGCCCGCAGTGCCTGCACCGCCGCCCGGATCGACGGGCGGCGGTCGGCGTCCGCCCGCCAGACGACGTACACATGCCGGCGCACCCGCTGCCTCAGCGGCACGGTGACGACCCCGGCCGGCATGGGATGGCGGCCCAGCAGCGGGGCGATGCACACGCCGAGACCGGCGGCGACCAGCCCGAGCTGGGTGTGCGTCTCGGCCGCGCGGTGGCCGACGATCGGCTCGATGCCCCGCGACCGCAGGGTGAACATCAGCCACTCGTGGCAGAACTCGCCCTCGCCCCAGGTGATCCACTCGTCCTCGGCGAACTCCCCGAGGTCCACCTCGTCACGGCCCGCGAGCGGATGGCCGGCCGGCATCGCCACATCGGCGGGATCGTCCAGGATCGGCGCCTTGACGAGACCGTCGGGCAGCGGCATCGGCTTGTTGTACCAGTCGAGGACGACCGCCAGGTCGAGGTCGCCGCGCACCACGCCCCTGATCCCGTACTCCGGTTCCAGCTCGCAGGAGCGCAGCCGCAGCGCGGGGTGCGCGGCGCGCAGCGCGGCGAGCGCCGTGGGGAACAGTCCGCGCGCGGCGGTCGGGAACGCCGACAGCCGCAGTTCGCCCGCGACCTGTCCGCGCTGCGCCTCCAGGTCGGACTGGGCCAGTTCGACCTGCGACAGGATGCGCGCCGCGTGCTCGGCGAGCAGCCGCCCCGCGTCCGTGAGCCGCACGCCCCGCCCGTGCTTGGTGAGCAGCCGCTGGCCCACTTCCCGCTCCAGCTTGGCCAGTTGCTGCGAGACGGCCGAGGTGGTGACGTGCAGGCCCTCGGCCGCTCCGCTCACCGATCCGTGCCGGGCGAGGGCGTCGAGGGTGCGCAGGCGGTCCAGACTCAACATGTAAGCAATGCTACGAGATACAGCGTGCGAAATCTCGATTGTGCTACGAGGTTCGCTCGCCCATCGTTGGTTCCATGACCACCGCCACCACCACCCGCACGGCCGGCCGCGCCACCGTCCGCCCCCGCCGCACCCTCGACTGGCGGCTCCGCTTCGCCGCCCTCTCGCTGATCTGGGGCTTCAGCTTCCTGCTCATCAAGGTGGGCACCGAGGGCTACGCCCCCTTCCAGGTCACGCTCGGCCGGCTGGTGTTCGGCACGGCGGTGCTCGCGGCGGCGATGATCGTGCAGCGGGAGCGGCTCCCGCGCGCGGCGCGCACCTGGGGGCATCTCACGGTGGCCGCCTTCCTGCTCAACGCGCTGCCCTTCTCCCTCTTCGCCTACGCCGAGCTGACGATTCCGTCCACGCTCGCCGGCATCTGCAACGCCACGTCACCGCTGTGGGGCATGGCCCTGTCCCTGGTCGCCCTCTCCGAGGACCGGCCGACCCGGATCCGGGTCGCCGGCCTGGGCCTCGGTTTCCTCGGAGTGCTGACGGTGCTCGGCGCCTGGCAGGGCTTCACCGGCGTGGACGCCACCGGCACGGCGCTGGCCCTGCTGGCCTCACTGAGCTATCCGATCGGCTGGATCTACGTCCGCCGCACTCTGGCGGGGTCGCGCGAGTCGCATCTGTCCCTCACCGGGGCCCAGTTGCTGCTCGCCACACTCCAACTGGCGGTCGTCACCCCCCTGTTCACCAGCCTGCCGACCCGGTTCCCCGTCGTGCCGCTGCTCGCCGTCGCCGCCCTGGGCGCGCTCGGCACCGGTCTCGCCATGCTCGTCCAGTTCAGCCTCGTCGCCGAGGTCGGCCCGACCACGGCGCAGATGGTCACCTACTTCATCCCCGTCGTCGCCACGGCCGCGGGCGTCGCGATCCTCGGCGAGTCGCTGACCTGGTCGACCCCGGTCGGCGCGGCGATCGTGCTGGCGGGAGCTGCGCTGACCCAGGTCCGGCGGGCCTGAACCGCTCCCCGACGGTCACTCGGCCGGCGTGCCGATCCGCAGGCGGTTGCCGTCCGGATCGCGCAGCTCGATCTCGCGCGCCCAGGGAGCGTCGGCCGCCTGCACCCCGAACTCGGCGGCGACCGCGTCGACATCAGCGACTCTCAGGTACACCAGCGTGTCCGGCCGGGCGTCCCCGGTGTGCTCGGACAGGAACAGCCGCATCGGGCCGCGCGCGACCTCGACGAACGCCGGCAGTCCCGGCTCGAAGCGGTGCTCCCACTGCTGGCCGAAGCCCAGGCGCTCGTACCAGCGGACCGCTGCTGCGGCGTCGGCCACACGCAGGATCGGGATGACTTCCTCGTTCATGGCGCCATGGTTCCAGACGCCACTGACAACGCCGAGATGCGTCAGACGTACCTGCGCACCGGCGCCGGTCCCACCGCTGAGCCGATCGCGTCGGCCAGTGGACCGGCCTCGTCCGCGGTCAGTGTGGCGACGGTGACCCGGATGCCGGGCGGGGCGCTCATCCGGAAGCGGGCGCCGGGGGCGACCGCCCAGCCGGCGTGCAGCAGCCGGGCGACGGCTCCCGTCTCGTCGGGCACCGGAATCCACACGTTCAGGCCGCTGCGCCCGTACGCCGCGATGCCACGCCGTGCGAGCTCGCCGATCAGGGCGTCCCTGCGCCGCCCGTACGCCGCCGCGACCGCCGGCGCGTCCACCGCGCCGTCGGCCCACAGCCGTGCCACCGCCCGCTGGGTGATCCGGCTGACCCAGCCGGGCCCCAGCCGCTGCCGCCCGCGGACCCGGTCCAGCGTCATCTCGTCCCCGGTGAGCACGGCGAGCCTCAGGTCGGGGCCGTACGCCTTGGCCGCCGAGCGGACGAAGGCCCAGTGGGCGGTGACGCCTGCCAGGGGGTGCAGTGGCAGGTCGACGATCCCGTGCCCGTGGTCGTCTTCGATCAGCAGGATCGCCGGGTGCCGGCGGAGTACGGAGCGCAGGGCACGCGCGCGTGCAGGGCTCACGACGGCTCCGGTGGGGTTCTGGGCGCGGTCCGTGACGATCAGGGCCCGCGCTCCCGCCGACAGGGCGCGCTCCACGTCTTCGGGGAGCGGTCCGTCGTCGTCGAGGCGGACCGGCACCGTGCGCAGGCCGAGCGCGGGGACGAGGTCGAGCAGGCTGCCCCAGCCGGGGTCCTCGACGGCGACGGTGTCCCCGGGCTTGAGGTGCACGGCGACGACCCGCTCGATGGCGTCCAGCGAGCCGGAGGTGACGACGACGGGCCCGTCCGGCACTCCCGCGGCGTCCAGGTCGGCCCGGGCGATGCGGGCCAGCTCGGGTTCCACCGGTGCGTCGCCGTAGAGCACCGGCTCCCGGTCCGCCTGAGCGGCCGCCGCGGCGAACGCCGCCGCCAGCGAGGGCAGCAGCGCCGGGTCCGGATTGCCGGCGGACAGGTCGCGCACGCCCTCCGGTACGTCCACGCGGATGTCGTCGCGCCCGGTGGTGGCCGGCTTGGGCCGCACCCGGCTGCCCCGGCGCCCGGCGGTCTCGATGACCCCGCGCTCGCGCAGGATCCGGTAGGCGGCGGCGACGGTGTTGGGGTTCACGCCGAGCCGGGACGCCAACTCCCGCATGGGCGGAAGCAGTTGCCCCGGGACCAGGGCGCCGGCACCCACCGCGCGCTCGACGCTCGCGGAAATCTCTGCTGCACCCCGACCCTCGATCGGATAGTCTCCTAGCACAAAACCAAGTATGCACTAGTGCAATGGAGAATGTCATGCGGGGAACCCAGGACACGCCGTCGCAGGCCTCGTACACCGCCACCGACCGCACGGTTCCCACCCGCGCCGCGCACAAGGCCTCGTACGACAAGGACGTGGTGCACGCGATACTCGACGAGGGCTACGTCTGCCACCTCGGCTTCGTCCGGGACGGGGCTCCGGTCGTGCTGCCCACCCTGTACGGCAGGGTCGGCGAGCGGCTCTATGTGCACGGCTCGACCGGCTCGCGCCCGCTGCGGATGGCGGGTCAGGCCGGTCCGGGCCTTGCGGTGTGCCTGACGGTCACGCATGTCGACGCGCTGATCCTGGCCCGCTCGGCCTTCCACCACTCGGTCAACTACCGCTCCGTGGTGGTGCACGGCATCGCCCACGACGTCACCGACCCCGACGAGAAGCGCCAGGCCCTGGACGCGCTCGTCGACCACGTGGTGCCGGGCCGGTCGCAGGACTCGCGGCCCGCCAACGCCAAGGAGTTCGCCGCCACCGCCGTGCTCCGCCTCGACCTCGACGAGGTCTCCGCCAAGATCCGCACGGGCGGAGTCAACGACGAGCCCGAGGACCTCGCCCTCCCGCACTGGGCCGGCGTCGTCCCGCTGCGCAAGGGCTACGAAACCCCCGTCGGCGACCCGGACCTGGCCCCCGGCACCGGACTTCCCGACTATCTGGCGGTGCTCTGATGCTGATCCACCCCTGGGACACTCCCCGCGACGACACCGAGTGGCAGAGCTGGCTGGTGGCCCATGACTTCGGGCAGCTCGCCGTCAACGGCCTGGAGGGCGAACCGCCGCATGTCCAGCCACTGCACTTCGCGTACGACGCCGAGCGCGGTGAGGCAGTCACGCATCTGGCCCGCCCCCATCCGATGTGGCCGGCCCTGCTGGCGAACCCCGACGTCGTCCTGAGCGTGGTCGACGACTACGTGTACGTGCCCGGCCCCTGGCAGGCGGCACCGGAGGACCCGCCCGAGCACGGCGTACCGACCAGCTTCTACGCGGCGGTCCAACTCCGGTGCCGGGCCCATGTCGTGGACGACCCGGCCGAGAAGGCCGAGCTGCTCAACCGTCAGGTCGGCCACTTCCAGCCGGAGGGCGGTTCGGCGCGGGTTGCGGCGGGCGAGGCCCCGTACGGGCGCATGCTGTCCGGGATCCGCGGGGTGCGGCTCGAAGTGACCGGCGTACGCGCGAAGTTCAAGTTCGCGGGCAAGCGGCCGGACGAGGTCCAGGACCGGATCGCGGAGAAGCTGGCGGGGCGGGCCGGTCCGCGTGACACGGCGGCGCGCGAGCACCTGCTGCGCCGACGGCGGACCTGAGCGAGGGGCCCTGCACCCGTGGGTTCTGCACCCACGGGTGCAGGGCCCCGGCGTCACGCCGGCAGCGGTTCCCGCTCCCGCCTCGCCCCGCGCGCCTCGGCCACCGCGAGACCCGCGACCGACCCGAGCATCAGCAGGGTGCCGGCGAGGGTCGGTACCGTCAGGTGTTCGCCGAGCAGGACGACGGCGAGGACCGCTGCACTGACCGGCTCCAGCAGCATGATCACGGACACGGTGGCCGACCGTACGACGGCCGCGCCCGCGAAGTACAGGGCGTACGCGAGCGCCGTGGGAACCGCAGCGATGTACGCCACGAGCCAGAGCAGCCGGACCGGTTCGGCAGTGTGCGGCACGAGCCCCTCGGCGAGCGCGAACGGCAGCAGGCACAGGGTGGTGACCGCGAACGCCCACACGGTCGTACGGGAGGCGTCCGCCCCGCCGTCACGGCCCCAGTAGCGGGTGAGCAGGGTCATCGCCGAGTAGCCGGCGGCGGACAGCAGCGCGAGCGCGACGCCCCAGGGCCGTACGGCCGTGTCACCACCGCCGAGCACGAGCACCCCGAGCCCGGTGAGCGCCCCGGCCACGGCCATGAGGCCGGCGCGGCCGAGCCGCTCCCCCATGGTCAGCCGTGCGCCGAGCGCGATGAGCACGGGACCGGCACCGAGGGTGACCACGGTCGCGACGGCGAGACCGGTGGCGGACACGGCGGCGAAGTAGGCCGTCTGGAACACCGCGAGACCGAGGCCGGTGGCACCGATCCGCAGCGCCTTGCGGGCGAGGGGCTCAGGGACGGGGGTCGTCCGGGTACGCGGGTGCAGCGGGCGGGCGGCGAGCAGCAGGACCAGTCCGGCCGCACAGCGCCAGAAGGACAGGGCGACGGAGCCCATGTCGCTGGTCCGGTAGACCAGCGAGGCGGCCGCGCCCGCGGTGCCCCAGGCGGCACCGGCGACGATCAGATACAAAAGGCCTCGCCCGACGGGCAGGCCGGAGACAGCAGGGGACGCAGTGAACACGTGTTCTCTCCGCAAATGCGCAGAATTGCGCGGAAGTTCGGGGACCGCCGCTCAGCGGGGTCGCGGACGTCTTCCGCGGGCAGCACCGTTCCGCCCGGCGAGATGCCGCGGGGCGTGTGGGTCGGAGGCCCGCCTCAGGCGGCCGGAGGCGGAAGAACGAGTGCGTCCGAATGCATGGTCAGCACCTTATGCCGCTGTTCCGCGGGCCGACAACTCGCGTTCGGGCCCGCCGCCGGCGACCGGCTCGGCGGAGCCCTTCGCGGGCGTCGACGACTGCGCGATGAACGCCCCCACCAGGACCACCGCGCCGCCGACGATCTGCGGCGCCGACAGGTGCTCGCCGAGCAGGACCCAGGCCAGCACGGTCGCGATGACCGCCTCCAGGCAGGCCACCACGCCGGCCACCTGCGGCGAGAGCCGGCGCACGGAGAGCACGCCGGTGACGTACGCGACGACGGTCGCGACGAGCACGATCCAGGCCAGCAGCAGCACAGCCGGGACCGCGGTGCCGTCCATGTGGGCGGCGTTCCCGAGCACCGACCAGTCCATGGACCAGGGGCGGGCGACGACGGTGAGCACACCGGCGCCGATCAGCAGGCCGTAGGCGATGACGCCGAGCGGGTCCGGGGCGTCGGCGCCGGAGTCGCTGCCCTGGTCGGACAGGACGAAGTAGCCGACCTGGCAGCAGGCTGCGCCGAGCGCGAGGAGCAGCCCGAGGGCGTCGAAGCCGAGCCCGGACCACACCTCGACGACACAGGCGAGGCCGCCGACCGCAAGGACCACGCCCAGCGCCGCGGCACGCGTCACCGGCCGCCGCTGCACGAACCGCACCCAGCCGAGGACGAGAGCGGGCGCGAGGTACTCGACGAGCAGCGCGACCCCGACCGGGATACGGGAGATGGCAGCGAAGTAGCAGGCCTGCACACCGGCGACGGCGAGCAGTCCGAACCCGGCGAGCAGCGCGGGGCGGCGGCGCAGCAGCGCCCGGTGGCGCACGGCGAGCGGCAGCATCACCAGGGCCGCGCCCGCCACCCGCAGCCACACCACGTGCAGCGGGTCGAGGCCCGCCTCGATCAGTGGTTTGGCCGCGACTCCGGAACCTCCGAAGGCGACCGCCGACCCGAGCGCGAGCGAGAGCCCGACGCCCTTGCCGCGGCTGCCCTGACTGCTGACTGACGTACGCACCGGCACATGATGACAGGCGATGACATGAGCGTCACCCCCTATGACACCTGTCTCATCGACTGGACGCCGAGCGTCGCGTCAGCAGCCGGTCTCGCCGCCCCCGACGTATTCCTCGAAGCGTTGCTCGATCCGGGTGAACAGCTCCCCCGCGTCGACACCGGCGCGGTCGAGCACCTCGACGGCTCGCGCCTGCGGGTCCACGACGATCGCGGCGAGCAGATCGACCCCGCGGGCCAGGTCGTCACCGCGCCGCCCGGCCCGCTCACCGGCGTACGACATCGCTCCCGCGGCCAGCGGCGAGTACCCCTCGGCCTCGGGTACGACGGGAATCGCGCCGGAGTCCTCCACGGTGCTCTGCCAGCGCAGGCCGTAACCGATGCTGCGCTGCACGAGATAGCCGAGCAGCCGGGCGAGCTGGGGTCCACCGTCGAAGACGGCGCGCACGTCGGGGTCGTACTCCAGCAGTGAGTGCAGCAGATGGGCGGTGTCGATCTGCCGGTCCCCGTCCCTCAGGGCCCGCCTGCGGG
Source organism: Streptomyces sp. NPDC059866 (assembly GCF_042731325.1). Lineage (NCBI taxonomy): Bacteria > Bacillati > Actinomycetota > Actinomycetes > Kitasatosporales > Streptomycetaceae > Streptomyces > Streptomyces sp. NPDC059866. Next base: position 206,087 of record NZ_JBHWJT010000016.1, read on the forward strand.
CACCGGCGACCACCGCTGCCAGCTCCGCGCTGAGCCCGGCATCGTGGTCCGCGCCGTGGGTGCCCTGGTCGTGGGCCGGCTGCTGGGGGGTATGGGGTTGCACACTCTCACCCCATCAGTCCCTGCGGCTCCGGTCATCCCCGGACAGAAGCATTTTTGCGTCCCACACAGAGCGGATGTCCCCGGCCGGAATCTCCTCCTTACGGATGAGATCACGCCGAATCGACTGCGGGGGCGCGCGCCGTCTTGCCGTGCGCCGGGTGCGCACACCACCGCACTCCAGCGGCCTCCACATTTCCTGACGGTTCATCAGTATTGAATGTTCCGGCCCCTGCGGCTACGTTCCGCGACACCCAAGCCCGACACGAAGAGGTGGTCGCATGGCCGAAGTCAGCGCGGAGGCACGCATCGAGGCACCGGCCGAGAAGGTCTGGGCGCGACTCACGGACTGGTCCGCGTACGGGGAGTGGAACGCGACCCACACGAGTTTCCCCAAGGGCGGCCCCTCGACCCTGGAAGTCGGCGCGACGTTCCAGGAGAACATGAAGCTCATGGGCTTCCCGGCCGAGGTCGAGTGGGCCGTGGAGGAACTGGAACCGGCCCGGGTGCTGGCCATTCGCGGCAAGGGCCCGATGGCCGTCACCGTCGCCACGCGCTACACCCTCACACCCGACGGCGACGCCACGACGGTCCGTATCGACGGGGAGTTCACCGGCGCGGCGGTCTCACTGATGGCGGGCAAGCTCAAGGACTCGGCGACCGCCGCGCTGGGCGAGTCGCTGCGGAAACTGGGCGGGCTGGTGGCCTGAACTTCCCACGGTCCGAGCTTTCGGCAGGTATCAGGCATGCGGAGGCGCCCCGCGGATCGTCGTTCCGCGGGGCGCCTCTCCTCAAGGCCGTACGGCTTCTTGCGGCCGCACGGCGGGGAGGCTGTCAGTCCTCGTCGGCGAGGATCAGGTACAGCTTCTTACGGGCCTCGTTGATGACGCCGACCGCCTTCTCCCGCTGCTCCGCACTGCCGGTCTTCCAGACCTGACCGAAGGCCTCCATCAGTCCGAAGCCGGCCTGGCGGATCTCACCGAGAGCCTCCCAGTCGATCCCGCGCGAGGCCGCCTCCCAGGGCGCCTCGGGACCTTCCTCGGCCGCCGCGCGGCCCGACTCCGTGAGCGAGAACAGCTTCTTGCCGCCCTCGGTCGCGCTGACGATCAGGCCCTCGTCCTCCAGCAGCTGGAGGGTGGGGTAGACCGAGCCGGGGCTGGGCTTCCACACCCCGTCGCTGCGCTCGGCGATCTCCTGGATCATCTCGTAGCCGTGCATCGGCCGGTCCTTCAGCAGGGCCAGGATCGAGGCCCGTACGTCACCGCGCCGTGCCCTCCCCCTCGGACCTCCTCGCCCTCGTCCGCCACCACCCCAGGGTCCGGGACCGAAGCCGGGCCCGAATCCGTGGTGCCCGCCGGGGCCGAACGGCCCGAAGGCCTCACGCCGGCCGTCGAAGTCACCTCGGCCACGCCGGGGGTCACCGTGTCCACGCTCGTATCCATGGCTGCGCATCGCCATCACTCCATTCCATCGTTGATCTGTCGCGATGCTTCAACGATATATCGGAATAGCTCGCTCGACAACCTCGAACCGAGAACGAGGGCCCCGGCAACCGGGCCGGCACTCGCGAATTGGCCTTGGCCTGCGGCTTTGTGGAGCCCTTAGCGTCATGGCCATGCGGATTCGAATCGTCGACGCCTTCACCGACCGCCCCTTCGCCGGCAACCCGGCCGGGGTCCTGCTCCTCGACGCCTTCCCGGACGACGACCGGCTGCAGAACGTGGCCATGGAGGTCAACCACGCGGAGACCGCGTTCGCCCACCCGCTCCCCGAAGGCGGCGAGGCCGACTGGGCGCTGCGCTGGTTCACCCCCGCGGCCGAGGTCGCGATGTGCGGTCACGCCACCCTCGCCACGGCCCATGTCCTGCACAGCACGGGCACCCACGAGGGCCGGGTACGGTTCGCCACCCGCAGCGGTGTGCTCGTCGCGGAGCCCCACGAGGACGGCTCGATCACCCTGGACTTCCCCACCGCCCCGCTCACGCCGGCCGACATCACCGAGGGCATCGCCGACGCCCTGGGCGCAGAGCCGGGCGCGGCCTTCGACACCGGTCCGGACGTCGGCGACCTGCTCCTGGAACTCGCCGACGAGGAGACGGTCCGTGCCCTGCGCCCCGACCACAAGGCCCTCGGCGCCCACTCGGCACGCGGCATCATCGCCACCGCCCGGGCCGAGGACCCGTCCAGGGGCTACGACTACGTCTCGCGCTGTTTCTTCCCGAACGTCGGCATCGACGAGGACCCGGTCACGGGCAGCGCCCACACGGCTCTCGCCCCCTACTGGTCGGAGCGCCTGGGCCGCCCCGGCCTCACCGGCCTGCAGGCCTCACCCCGCCCCGGCCGCGTCCGCACGGAACTGCGCGGCGACCGCACCCTGCTGAGCGGCCGCGCGGTCACCGTCATCGAGGGGGAGCTGCTGGCGTAGTCACGCGGTCGGCAGCCAGCCCACCCTGCCCGCGAGCAGCGCGTAGCCCACGAACGCGCCGATGTCGAGCAGCGAGTGCGCGACCACCAGCGGACCGACGCGGCCCCAGCGCCGGTACAGGTAGACGAAGACCACGCCCATCACCATGTTGCCGATGAAGCCGCCGATGCCCTGGTACAGGTGGTACGAGCCACGCAGTACGGAGCTGGCCACCAGCGCGGAGCCCGGCGACCAGCCCAACTGGTCGAGCCGGCGCAGCAGGTAGCCGACGACGATCACTTCTTCGAGGATGGAGTTCTGCAGGGCGGAGAGGATCAGTACCGGGTACTTCCACCACACGTCGGGCAGGGCCTCGGGGACGACGGTGAGGTTGAAGCCGAGGCCGCGCGCGGCCAGGTAGAAGGCGATGCCGCTGCTGCCGATCACCGCGGCGATCGCGGCGCCGCGGCCCAGGTCCGGCCAGGGCCGGGTGCGGTCGAAGCCGAGGGTCTTCAGGCTGCGCCCCTCGCGCAGCAGGAAGTGCGCGACGAGGGCGACGGGAACGAGTGCGGTGGCGATGCCGAAGAGCTGCCACGCCAGGTCGAGCCAGGGGCGGCCGGGAGCGGCCGAGGCGTTGAGGGTGGCGGCCTGGTCCTTCAGGCCACCGGGCCTGGTGACGGATCCGATGAAGCTGATCAGTGCGGACACACCGCTGGCACCGAGCGACAGCCCGAGCACGAGCAGCGTCTCATCACGGAGAATCCGTCGCGGCGGCCGCTCCTGCGGCTCGGATTCGGCCACCCGGCCCGTCTCCGCCTGCACGCCTGCCTCCCGTCGAGTAGTCCTGCTCCGCGCTCATCTTCGCCCGTCGGCATCCCGACGAGATTACGAAGATCGCACACTCCGACCACACGACAGCCTTGCAGACGCACTTTCCCCCGCCCGCGGCTCCCCCGCCCGAGGAAGCCGTCACCCCGTCCGCGCCGGCTCCGGCAACCCCACCGGCCAGGTGTGCACCGGTTCCCCGAGGTGGCTCAGCTCGGCGTAGCGCCGCGTCGTGGCAGCCAGCGCCGCCGCGCGCGGCAGCCCGCCCTCCAGCGCCCGGTGGAAGGTCGCGACCTGCCAGGACGCCCCGTTGACCCGGCGCCTGCAGCGCTCTTCGATCACGCCCAGGTAGAGGTCCCGGTCGGCCGGTTCGACGCCCCACGCATCCAGCCCTGCCTCGGCGAGCGGCAGCAGTTCGTCCCGTACGAGACTGACCGCTTCGACCTGGGTCGTCCCGCCGTACCGCCCGCGCCGCGGCCAGGTGAAGCGTGCGTCGATGCCGTACCGGCACGCGGCGTCGAAGTTGGCCGCGGCCGCCTCGAAGGGCAGGCGGGTCCACACCGGCCGGGAGTCCTCGGCGAGCGCGCGGACGATGCCGTAGTAGAAGGCCGCGTTGGCGATGACGTCGGTGACGGTGGGCCCGGCGGGCAGGACGCGGTTCTCGACGCGCAGATGCGGGACGCCGTCGGCGATCCCGTACACGGGACGGTTCCAGCGGTACACCGTGCCGTTGTGCAGGACGAGCTCGGCGAGTTTCGGAACGCCCCCGGCGTCGAGCACCGCCAGCGGGTCCTCCTCGTCGCAGATCGGCAGCAGCGCGGGGTAGTAGCGCAGGTTCTCCTCGAACAGGTCGTACGCCGAGCTGATCCACCGCTCCCCGAACCAGGTGCGCGGCCGGACCCCCTGGGCCTGCAGTTCGGGCGGGCGGGTGTCGGTGGACTGCTGGAACAGCGGCGGCCGGGACTCGCGCCACAGCTCGCGGCCGAACAGGAAGGGCGAGTTGGCGCCGACGGCGATCTGTGCCGCGCAGGCCGCCTGTGCGGCGTTCCACACGTCGGCGAAACGGGCCGGGGTGACCTGGAGGTGCAGTTGCACGGAGGTGCAGGCGGCTTCGGGCGCGATCGACTTCGACGTGCAGGTCAGATGCTCGACGCCGTCGATGTCGAGGGTGAAGTCCTCGCCGCGGGCGGCCACGATCTGATCGTTGAGGAGGGTGTAGCGGTCGACGTCGGAGAGGTTCGAGGAGACCAGATCGTCGCGGTCGAGTGTGGGCAGAATGCCGATCATCACGATTCCCGCGTCGACCTCACCCGCTTTCCGGTGGGCATATGCCAGGGACGTACGGACTTCTTCCGCGAGCCGATCGAATACCCGGCCGCCCAACCTGTGTGGGGCTATGTTGACTTCCAGGTTGAACATGGCGAGTTCTGTTTGGAAATCTCGGCTTGCGATCTTTTCCAGAACCTGCGCATTGAGCATTCTCGGCATGCCGTCGGCCCCGGCCAGATTCAGTTCGATCTCCAGCCCCATGAGGTTCTTCGGGCGATCGAACCGCTTCTCTTCCAGCAGCCGCTCCAGGCCCCGCAGACACTGCCGGAGCTTGGTGCGGTAGCGCTGGCGATCGGACAGGTCGAACGCGCCCGCCACGACCTTCTCCCCCATCGAAGCGTCCCTCCTCGGTGGGCAGGCCTGAGATCCGGCCGCCGGTGTCCGGGTCAGGGGGGATGATGCCCAGCCCGGGCGATCCGTAACGCCCGCGGCGCATGCCCGCACCCGCTACTCTGGTCACTCGGGCCAGAGATGACCGGCGGCACATTCACCGGGCAGGTGCACCGCACACTTTCCGGTGCGGGGAACTCGTGAAAAACGCCGACGCGAATTGGCCGACCGCCCGGGGAGCATTTCCCGAGGTCATCGCCGTGCGACCGGTTCGGAATCGGGATGTTTTCCACGTATCGCCGACCGAATGAACCCTTGTGCGAGTGCCCGGAAGCGTTTAGACGAAACACTGGCTGAACAAATGTCGTATAAACTCCGCGGAAGACAGAAGGTTGGCGCCCGCGGTCGGAGGAACCTGCCGTCGAGATGGCGTACGGCAGGCCTCACACCCACGCCCTTCTCGCACAGACCCCGGCCCTCGCCTCTCTGTCCCCGTGAGCTGACAGCGCCGTCCGCCCCCGCCACCTCGCGCCTACTTGCCTGTCGAATGAGAGGCGACCCACCATGCCGCTGTATGTCCCCCCGGCTCCCGCGCCCGCGCTTCGTTCCGTCCTCACAGCACTCGGTTCCCCCACCGCCGTCCGTGAGGCCCGAACCCCCTCCCTGCGCGGCGCCCAGGGGCCCGCCACACCCGAACTCCCGTTGCCCGTCCATGTTCTGGACCGGATCACCGCCAAGGGCACACCCGTCACCCGGCTGGCCGGCTGGCGCTTCCTGATCCGGTGCGGCGACCAGGCGGTAGCCGCGGCGGAGACCATGCTCACGCCCGACGGCTGGGCGTTCTCGCACTTCTTCGAGGGGCCGTACATCGCCTCCACCGAGCGTGCACTGCGCCAGACCGAGACACTCGCCCAGTCGTACCAACCGCGCCTGCTGTCCGTGCCGGGCCTCTACATGCTCACGCTCTGGCTGCACGGCGACTGCGCCGCCGACGGCGCGGCCGGCCACCCGGCCGCGACGGACCTGCTGGTACCACTGGCCCCCGCGCCGCCCGGTATCGCGGCCCACCGTCCGCACCGGGTCGCCGAGCTGCTGCCGGTGCTGACCCATCGGGTGACCCCCGTGCCCCTGCTCGGCTCACCGGCCTGACCTGTTCCACAGAGCCGCACCCGTACCCCGCCGCCGAATTTCCCGGCGGCGGGGTACGCGCCGTTCTGCACCGTTCTGCGCCGTTCACCGCACTGGTCCCCGCCCTGATCCCGCCAGGAATATTGCTCGTACGAGCGGCTGATTACTCGTACGAGCTATTGAAAGGCTTTCACCCCGGCCGGGCTAGCCCCATCCGACCACTGCGAACCACCCGAAGGGACAGTGCAGTTGAGATGAACCGCCCGCCCGAGTGATGCGTCATCAACCTATGAAGGAGCGGTGCAGCGAAATCCCTGCGGATTCACGCCCGTAGGGGAACACTGGATTCGGACCGACTTAACGGGGGGCGGCCATGAACGACGCTTCACGCCGCGGGACAGACACGACAGCACACTCACCCATCACGACAGAGCGAAAGATCCCTTCCATGTGCCAGCACCAGCCACCGTGCCCCACCGCAGAATCCGCCGACCGGGAATCCGCCCGTCTCGTGGCGCACCACCCGGAGCAGGGCTGGAGCCTGCTGTGCAACGGAGTTGTGCTCTTCGAGGACACCGGTGAGCTTCTGCCGGACGGCCAGGCCATCGCCCCGCACCGACTGCTGCACGGCAGCCCGGTGATGACGGCAGCCTGACACCGACGGGCGACAGCGCAAGCACGCCCGGACACAACCGGGGCCGACCGCGGATCTGCTCCGCGCGCCGGCCCCGACGCATGTCCGGGGGCGGTCACTCCCCGTGATCGCACCATCGCGCACACCGGCAGCCAGCCGACCGGTCACACCGCGGGCGAAGTCCGGCAGGGCCGACGGCACCTCACCACTACGCACTCCGTGCCCCGCTCCACCCGCCGGTGCGCCTCGGACGACATCGCGTCCGTCTTGCCCACCCCGGTGCCGCACTCAGGTAGATCCGAAGCTTGCCGCGTGCCATGTTCATCCTTCGAAGCGGTACCCCATGCCGGGTTCGGTGACAAGGTGACGGGGGTGCGAGGGGTCCGCTTCCAACTTGCGGCGCAGTTGGGCCATGTAGACCCGAAGGTAGTTGGTCTTGTTGCTCCGGCAGACACCCCAGACCTCCTGGAGCAGGCGCTTCTGCGTGACGAGCCGGCCGGGGTGGGTGACCAGGATCTCCAGCAGATGCCACTCGGTCGGGGTGAGCCGTACGTCGTGTCCGTCCCGGACCACCTTCTTGGCGAGCAGGTCGATGGTGAACCCGTCCGTCTCCACCACCGTCGTCTCCGGGGCGAGCGGGGTGTCCTCGGTACGGCGGACGGCGGCCCGCAGCCGGGCCATGAGCTCGTCCATGCTGAACGGCTTGGTGACGTAGTCGTCGGCCCCCGCGTCCAGCGCCGCGACCTTCTCGTCCGACGCCTGACGCGCCGACAGCACCAGGATGGGCACGCGGGTCCAGCCCCGCAGTGCCTCGATCACGTCGACGCCGTCCATGTCGGGCAGTCCGAGGTCGAGCATCACGACATCGGGTCGGCGTGCGGCGGCCAGTCGCAGGGCGGTGGCGCCGTCGGGCGCGGCATCCACTCCGTACCGGCGTGCCTGCATGTTGATCATGAGGGCCCGTACGAGCTGCGGATCGTCCTCCACCACCAGCACACGGGTCATGGGTGTGCGCCTTTCCAGTCGTACCGGGGGCCGTGGACTTCATGACGGCAGGAGCCGACGGAACCGGGATGTGCTCCGGGCCGTCGGCTTCCACTCGGGTAACGCCATCAGCTCTTCGCCACAAGTGCCTTGAGAGCGATGTTGAGTTCGAGGACGTTCACCCGGGGTTCGCCGATGAAGCCGAGGGTGCGGCCCTCGGTGTGCTCGTCGACGACCTTCTGGACCTCGGCGACGAGCAGACCGTTCTGCTCGGCGACCCGGTGCACCTGGAGGTCGGCGTACTGCGGGGAGATGTTCGGGTCCAGGCCGGACCCGGAGGACGTCACGGCGTCGGCGGGCACCTCGGACGGCTTGACCGTGTGGCCGGGGACCGAGTTGTCCTTGATGACCGCGGCCTTGGCGTCCTTCACCCACTGGACGAGTTCCGGGTTGTCGCCGGACCGGTTGGTCGCGCCGGACAGGATGAGCTTGTACTGGGTGTTGACGCTGTTGGTGCCGAGGCCGTTCTGCGGGCGGCCCTGGAACCACTTCAGGTCCGGCTCCGGGGTCTCCTGGCCCTTCTTCAGCGGCAGGTGGTACGCCTGCCCGATCAGGGACGAGCCGACGACCCTGCCGTCCGCCCTGATCTCCGAGCCGTTCGCCTTGTTGTTGAACAGACCCTGGGCGATGCCGGTGACGGCCAACGGATAGATGACGCCCGTCACCAGGGTCAGGACGAGGAGGGCGCGCAGGCCCGCCCCGCTCAACCGGGCGGTGTTGGTAACCGAGTTGTTCATGGCGGTCAGCCGATTCCGGGAATGAGGGAGATGAGCAGGTCGATGATCTTGATGCCGATGAACGGCGCCATCAGTCCGCCGAGACCGTAGATCGCGAGGTTGCGGCGGAGCATCCGGTCGGCGCTGACCGGCCGGTACTGCACGCCCTTCAGGGCGAGCGGCACCAGCGCGATGATGATCAGCGCGTTGAAGACGACGGCCGACAGGATCGCGGAGTCCGGCGAGGACAGCTGCATGATGTTGAGCTTGTCCAGGCCCGGGTAGACGGCCGCGAACAGCGCCGGGATGATCGCGAAGTACTTCGCGACGTCGTTGGCGATGGAGAACGTCGTCAACGCGCCCCGGGTGATGAGGAGTTGCTTGCCGATCTCGACGATCTCGATGAGCTTGGTCGGGTTGGAGTCGAGGTCGACCATGTTGCCGGCCTCCTTGGCGGCCGACGTACCGGTGTTCATCGCCACGCCGACATCCGCCTGGGCCAGCGCGGGCGCGTCGTTGGTGCCGTCGCCGGTCATCGCGACCAGCTTGCCGCCGGCCTGCTCCCGCTTGATCAGCGCCATCTTGTCCTCGGGAGTGGCCTCCGCGAGGAAGTCGTCGACGCCCGCCTCCTCGGCGATCGCCTTGGCGGTCAGCGGGTTGTCACCCGTGATCATGACGGTTTTGATGCCCATGCGGCGCAGTTCCTCGAACCGCTCGCGCATGCCGTCCTTGACGACGTCCTTGAGGTGGATGACGCCCAGGACCCGGGCCCCGGCGCTGTCCTCGACGGCCACCAGGAGCGGCGTACCGCCCGCCTCGGAGATCGTGTCGGCGAGCGTGTCCGCGTCCTTCGCGACCGCGCCGCCGCGCTCCTCGACCCAGGTGATCACCGAACCGGCCGCACCCTTGCGGATCCTCCGGCCGTCGACGTCCACACCCGACATCCGGGTCTGGGCGGTGAACTCGATCCACTCGGCACCGGCCAGTTCGCCCTGGTGGCGCTCGCGCAGGCCGTACTTCTCCTTCGCCAGTACGACGACGGAGCGGCCCTCGGGCGTCTCGTCGGCCAGCGACGACAACTGGGCGGCGTCCGCGACCTGGGCCTCGGTCGTGCCACGCACCGGCACGAACTCGGCCGCCCGGCGGTTGCCGAGCGTGATGGTGCCGGTCTTGTCGAGCAGCAGCGTGGAGACATCACCGGCGGCCTCGACCGCACGGCCCGACATGGCCAGCACGTTGCGCTGCACCAGGCGGTCCATACCGGCGATGCCGATCGCGGACAACAGCGCGCCGATCGTCGTCGGGATGAGGCAGACCAGCAGGGCGACCAGCACGACCATCGTCAGATGGGTGCCCGCGTAGTCGGCGAACGGCGGCAGGGTCGCCACCGCGAGGAGGAAGACGATCGTGAGGGACGCCAGCAGGATGTTCAGCGCGATCTCGTTGGGTGTCTTCTGCCGCGCGGCGCCCTCGACCAGGCCGATCATCCGGTCGATGAAGGTCTCGCCCGGCTTCGTCGTGATCTTGATGACGATCCGGTCGGAGAGCACCTTCGTACCGCCGGTGACCGCACTGCGGTCGCCGCCGGACTCACGGATGACCGGCGCCGACTCACCGGTGATCGCCGACTCGTCGACGCTTGCCACACCCTCGACGACATCACCGTCGCCGGGGATGATGTCGCCGGCCTCGCAGACGACCAGGTCACCGATCCTCAGCCCGGTGCCCGGCACCCGCTCCTCACGGCCCTCGGCGAGCCGCCGGGCGACGGTGTCCGTCTTGGCCTTGCGCAGGGTGTCGGCCTGTGCCTTGCCGCGGCCCTCGGCGACCGCCTCGGCCAGGTTGGCGAAGATCACCGTCAGCCACAGCCAGACGCTGATCGTCCAGCCGAACCAGTCGCCCGGGTCCGTGAAGGAGAAGACGGTGGTCAGGACGGAGCCGATCCACACCACGAACATCACGGGCGACTTGACCATCACCCGTGGGTCGAGCTTGCGGAAGGCGTCCGGCAGCGACCTCACGAGCTGCTGGGGGTCGAAGAGGCCCGCGCCGACACGGCCCTCGGGGGACTTGCGCCCGGTGGGTACGTCGCTGTGCGGCGCCCGGGTCGGAGTGGTGGGGGACGCTGTGGACATGGTGTCCTCTTGATTCGCTGTACGAGTGGTCATCACGCCAGCCCCTCGGCCAGCGGCCCGAGCGCGAGGGCCGGGAAGTACGTCAGACCGGTGATGATCAGGATCGCGCCCACCAACAGGCCCGTGAACAGCGGCTTCTCGGTGCGCAGGGTGCCCGCGGTGACGGGCACCGGCCGCTGCTCGCCGAGCGATCCGGCGAGCGCCAGCACGAACACCATCGGCACGAACCGGCCGAGCAGCATGGCGATGCCGAGGGTGCTGTTGAACCACTGCGTGTCCGCGTTCAGACTGGCGAAGGCCGAGCCGTTGTTGTTCGAGGCGGACGTATAGGCGTAGAGGATCTCGGAGAATCCGTGCGCCCCGCTGTTGGTCATGGAGTGCGCCGGGGTCGGCAGCGCCATCGCGAAGGCGGTCAGGATGAGCACCAGCGCCGGGGTGACCAGGATGTAGCAGGCCGCCAGTTTGATCTCGCGGGTGCCGATCTTCTTGCCCAGGTACTCGGGCGTCCGGCCGACCATCAGACCGGCGATGAACACCGCGATGATCGCCATGACCAGAATGCCGTAGAGGCCGGAGCCGACACCGCCGGGCGCGATCTCGCCCAGCATCATGCCGAGCAGGGTGATGCCGCCGCCGAGGCCGGTGTACGAGGAGTGGAAGGAGTCCACGGCTCCGGTGGAGGTGAGTGTGGTCGACACCGCGAAGATCGACGAGGCGCCGATGCCGAAGCGGACCTCCTTGCCCTCCATCGAGGCGCCGGCGATCTCGAACGCCGGGGCGCGGTGCGCGAACTCGGTCCACCACATCAGACCGATGAAGGCGATCCAGATGGTGGCCATGGTCGCGAGGATCGCGTAGCCCTGCTTGACCGAGCCGACCAGCACGCCGAAGGTGCGTGGCAGCGAGAACGGGACGGCGAGCAGCAGGAAGATCTCGAAGAGGTTCGTGAACGGGGTCGGGTTCTCGAAGGGGTGGGCGCTGTTGGCATTGAAGTAGCCGCCGCCGTTGGTGCCCAGCTCCTTGATGGCCTCCTGCGAGGCGACCGCGCCGCCGTTCCACTCCTGCGAGCCGCCCATGAACTGACCGACCTCGTGGATGCCGGAGAAGTTCTGGATGACGCCGCAGGCGACCAGCACGATCGCGGCGACGAACGCCAGCGGCAGCAGGATGCGCGTGACACCGCGCACCATGTCCGCCCAGAAGTTCCCGAGTTCACCGGAGCGCGACCGCGCGAAGCCCCGTACGAGAGCCACGGCGACGGCCATGCCGACGGCCGCGGAGACGAAGTTCTGCACCGCCAGCCCGCCGGTCTGCACGACATGGCCCATGGCCTGTTCGCCGTAGTACGGCTGCCAGTTGGTGTTGGTGACGAAGGACACGGCGGTGTTGAACGCCTGGTCCGGGTCGATCGAGGAGAAGCCGAGCGAGCCGGGCAGGACGCCCTGGAGCCGCTGCAGCAGATAGAGGAAGAGGACACCAGCCGCCGAGAAGGCGAGGACACCGCGCAGGTACGCGGTCCAGCGCATCTCGGTGTCGGGGTTGGCGCCAATGCCCTTGTAGATCCACTTCTCGACGCGCCAGTGCCGGTCGGAGGAGTAGACCTTGGCCATGTAGTTGCCGAGGGGGACGTGGATGATCGCCAGCGCGCCTATGAGAGCGAGCAGCTGGAGGACGCCGGCAAGGACGGGACCCATGTCGGTGCTCAGAACCTCTCCGGGAAGATCAGGGCGAGGACGAGATAGCCCAGCAGGGCGACGGCCACGATCAGGCCGACGATGTTCTCGGCGGTCACAGCTTCGTCACCCCCTTGGCGACGAGGGCCACCAGCGCGAAGAGCGCGACCGTGGTGACGACGAAGGCCAGATCGGCCATCGTGAGCTCCTGGAGTCGAGGTTCGGTGGAACGTGCGGTTGGACGTTCGGTTGGACTAGGACAGATTCGAGGAAACCGCGTCCGTGGCCGGATTCGACCGCCATTGACGGCTCCCTTACGGGGCACTGCGCGGCTTTGACGGGTCTCTTACGGCACCTGTCACGGTCAGGTCAGCCGGAACCGCAAGCGGCAGATCACCGCGTCGGCCTCCCGGCGCAGCCCGGCCAGCGGCACGCCGGGGTCCCACTCGGACCAGGCGTGCTCGAGGGCGTGCAGGTGGGCCCGGTCCTCGGGGCCGGGGTGGCAGACGGTGACCGCACGGGCGGCTCTGCGCCCGCTGGGACGGCGTCAAGAATCGACACCGAGGCGTTCGACCACGGCTGGACCCGGGACGTGCACAGCACGGCCGTACTCCTGACCCTGCTGCTCCTCATCGACTGGGCGCCGGCACCCTCACCCCATGGCGCACCGCGCTGTGGTGCACCCTCACGGCGCTGCTCTTCGTGGTGCTGTGTCCGCCCCGCGTCTCGGCGGGCGCGGGCTGGCTGCGGTCGCGTGCGCTGCTGCGCACCCGGACCGTCCGCACGGACCTGCTGGTGTCGGTCCGCTGCCTGGACGGCGTCGCCCAGCGGCTGGTGCTGCGCGACGCGTTCGGCAGGCGCATCGAGATCCACTCGCAGGTCCTCGTCGCCAACCCCGGCCTCTGGTACCGCCTCGACGAGGACGCCCACACGTCGGAGGCGCGTGGTTCGCCGCGGTGCGGCGCTACCGCGCTGCACCGCGTATCGGGGCGGATCGACCGCGAGACGGCGCGGAGGGTCTTCAAGGTGTCGGGGCTCGAATGACCCCGCCCACAGACCGTTCTTAGCGGAAGCTTGACGCCGATGGACCCCTCGTGCGCGGGCCCAGGCGTCACTCTCCGCATACGCTGAGGGCGCCGTCCGCGTGATGGCCGGAAGCGCACGTACATGCAGGAGCACGCCGATGGCCACCACCGAGCATCCGCCGCCCAGTCGCCTGCGCGCCTGGATGCTGGAGGGGCTGTCCGACATCGGCAAGGGCGGCGGCCCCCAGGGACCCCACGCCCAGCCGGCGCCCCCGCACGAGGGCCAGCCCTGGTACCGGGTGATGTGCCTGACCGGTGTGGACTACTTCTCGACCCTCGGCTATCAGCCCGGTATTGCCGCGCTCGCGGCCGGTCTGCTGTCGCCCGTCGCGACCATCGTGCTTGTGATCGTCACCCTGGCGGGCGCGTTGCCGGTGTACCGGAGGGTGGCCGAGGAGAGCCCGCACGGACAGGGCTCGATCGCGATGCTGGAGCGGCTGCTCACCTTCTGGAAGGGCAAGCTGTTCGTCCTGACCCTGCTCGGCTTCGCCGCCACCGACTTCCTGATCACCATCACCCTCTCGGCCGCGGACGCCTCGACCCACCTGGTGGAGAACCCCCAGCTGCACGATGCTCTGCACGACAAGCAGATGCTGATCACCCTCGTGCTCATCGCGCTGCTCGGCGCGGTGTTCCTCAAGGGCTTTCTGGAGGCGATCGGCGTCGCGGTGGCTCTGGTGGGGGCCTACCTGGCGCTGAACGCCGTCGTCGTGATCGTCGGCCTGTGGCACGTCATCACCGAGGGGCATGTCGTCACCGACTGGTCGAACGCCCTGACCGCCGAGCACGGCAACGTCTTCGTCATGATCGGCATGGCCCTGATCGTCTTCCCGAAGCTCGCCCTGGGCCTGTCCGGCTTCGAGACCGGCGTCGCCGTGATGCCGCACGTCAAGGGCGAGGCGGGGGACACCGAAGAGAACCCCGAGGGCCGGATCCGGGGCACCAAGAAGCTGCTCACCACGGCCGCCCTGATCATGAGCGGCTTCCTGATCACGACCAGTTTCATCACCACCCTCCTGATCCCGGAGCAGGAGTTCGAGGAAGGCGGCAAGGCCAACGGCCGCGCCCTCGCCTATCTGGCGCACGACTACCTGGGCAACGCGTTCGGCACGGTCTACGACGTCTCGACGATCGCCATCCTGTGGTTCGCCGGCGCGTCCGCGATGGCCGGACTGCTCAACCTGATGCCCCGCTATCTGCCCCGCTACGGCATGGCTCCGCACTGGGCCCGCGCCGTGCGCCCGATGGTCATCGTCTTCACCCTGATCGGCTTCCTGGTCACCTGGATCTTCGACGCCGACGTGGACGCCCAGGGCGGCGCGTACGCCACCGGCGTCCTGGTGCTGATCACCTCGGCCGCGATCGCGGTGACCATCGCCGCGCGCAAGGCCGGCCAGCGCAACTGGACGATCGCCTTCGCGGTGATCTCGGCGGTGTTCCTCTACACGACGGCCCTGAACATCATCGAGCGCCCCGACGGCGTGAAGATCGGCGCCTGCTTCATCGCCGGGATCATGATCCTCTCGCTGCTCTCCCGGCTGGCCCGCGCCTTCGAGCTGCGCGTGACCAGCGTGACGCTCGACGACATGGCGGAACGATTCGTCCGGGACATCGCCAGCCGCAAGATCCGGTTCATCGCCAACGAGCCCGACCGGCGCGACATCGCCGAGTATCGCGGCAAGATCGAGCAGATCCGCCAGGACAACGACGTCCCCGGCCAGGAGGACTTCGTCTTCGTCGAGGTGACGGTCACCGACCCGTCCGAGTTCGAGTCCGGTCTGACGGTGCGCGGCGAGGTCCTGCACAACCGCTACCGGGTCCTGACGCTGGAGTCCTCCTCCATCTCCAACTCCCTGGCCGCGCTGCTTCTGCACGTCCGCGACACCACCGGCCGCATCCCGCACATCTACTTCGAGTGGACCGAGGGCGACCCCTTCGCCAACCTCCTGCGCTTCTTCCTCTTCGGTCAGGGCGAGATCGCCCCGGTCACCCGGGAGGTGCTGCGCGAGGCGGAACCGGACCCCGCACGCCGGCCACGCGTGCACACGGGCTGAGCGGTCAGCGCCGGAAGCCTCGCCGAGGAGCGCGTGTCACGACCCGGCCGTAGCTGAGGCGACCGCACACCTCCACGCGCAGCACCACGGGCCCGTCCGCACCTCTGGACCCGCGCGTCCTGATCGTGGAGTAGTCCGTGACCAGGGCGTCGGTGTCCACCACGACGCCCGGCCGCGTCACCAGCCGCAGCGTGCCGCCCTGCATGTCGAGTTCGATGCGCAGGGTGTCGTACGTGATGACGGCCTCGGTGAAGTCGAGCGTCACGTCGCCCCAGGCCGACTCGATCGCCAGCCGCCGCGGCACCGCCCAGGCACCGTCCCGCCGGACCGAGCTGCCCTCCTGCTCGATACGGACGACATCCTTCGCCTCGGCCACGACGGGCAGATCGCCGGTCAACGCGGCCAACTCCCCCAGGGTCCGGGCAGACAGCGCGGCCCCGACCCGTTCGTCGAGTTCCTCGGCGGTCAGCCGGCCGTCCCCCGCGGCAGCGGTCAGCACCTCCACGACGCGGTCCCGGTCGGCATGCGAGGCCCGCACTTCGGACGACGTACCCGAACCCAAGAGCTCGGCTGACATACCCTCACCCCGATCACCCATCACGAGCTAACGCTATATCGCGTTATACCCAGTGGCCAACCCCGCGTCCACCGTGCGCGCCTGCCGCTCTATCGTGACCGGCATGCACTCCTACACGATCGGCCAGGCCGCACGCCTGCTCGGCGTCAGCCCCGACACCGCACGCCGCTGGGCCGACGCCGGCCGGGTGGCGACCCATCGGGACGACAGCGGACGCCGGCTCATCGACGGGCGGGACCTGGCCGCGTTCTCGGTCGAGCTCGCCAAGTCCGGCAGCGGCGAGGAGGAGGCCCCGTACACCTCGGCCCGCAACGCCTTCCCCGGCATCGTGACCGCTATCAAGCTCGGCGATGTCGCGGCCCAGGTCGAGATCCAGGCCGGGCCCCACCGGCTGGTCTCCCTCCTCACCCGCGAGGCCGTCGAGGAACTCGGCCTGGAGGTCGGCATGGAGGCGACAGCCCGCGTGAAGTCGACGAACGTCCATATCGACCGGTCCTGACGCACTCCGAGCCGCACATGCGATCACTCATCGCGCATCAGCCTCGATTGTGCGATGCGACAGATGACTTATGCATTGCATCTGCGCCAGTATGATCGACGCATCGGAAGAGTCCGGCGGGCTCTTCCCCAGCGGACAGAGGGAGTGGACCCGTGATGACCCGTCCCCAACGCCGGTACCTGCGGGCGGCCGGTGCCGGAGCCGCCGCGCTGCTGGCGCTGAGCGCCTGCTCCTCCTCGCCCGATTCCGGCTCCTCGGCCGCCGGGTCCGACGCGTCGGATCGGCTCACCGGCGAGGTGACCGTCTTCGCGGCCGCTTCGCTCGAGGAGAGCTTCACGACGCTGGGCAAGGAGTTCGAGAAGCAGCACCCGGGCACGAAGGTCACCTTCAGCTTCGGCGGCAGCGACTCCCTCGCGGCGAGCATCACCGGCGGCGCCCCGGCGGACGTCTTCGCCGCCGCCAGCCCCAGGACCATGGCGATCGTCACCGACGCCGGCGACGCCTCCGGCACCCCGGCCACCTTCGTCCGCAACCAGCTGGAGATCGCCACCCTGCCGGGCAACCCCGACAGGATCTCCTCCCTCGAGGACCTCACCGCGTCCGGCCTGAAGGTCGTGCTGTGCGACGAGTCGGTGCCGTGCGGCACCGCCGCGCAGAAGGCGCTGGACGCGAGCAGGCTGAAGCTCACCCCCGTGTCCTACGAGCAGGACGTCAAGAGCGCCCTGACGAAGGTGGAGCTGAAGGAGGCCGACGCGGCGCTCGTCTACAAGACCGACGTGAAGGCGGCGGGTGACAAGGTGGAAGGCGTGGACTTCCCCGAGTCGGCCGATGCCATCAACGACTACCCGATCGCCCTGCTCAGGGACGCGCCCAACGCCGAGGCGGCCAAGGCCTTCATCGGCCTGGTGAAGTCCGCCGAGGGGCAGAAGGTGCTGACCGGGGCCGGGTTCCTCGCGCCGTGACGGAAACCCTCAAGAGCGGCCCCCGGCGGGGCCGGCTCCGCAAAAGCACCCGCGGGGTGCCGCTGCCCCTGCTCGTTCCGGCGCTGGCAGGCCTGGCGTTCCTGGTGCTGCCGTTGATCGCCCTGCTCGTACGCACTCCCTGGCGCACCCTGCCGGATCAGCTCACCAGCCCCGAGGTGTGGGAGGCCCTCCGGCTGTCCCTGTTCTGTGCCACGGCGGCGACCGCCCTGAGCCTGGTGATCGGAGTCCCGCTGGCCTGGCTGCTGGCCCGCACGGACTTCCCCGGCCGCCGACTGGTCCGCGCCCTGGTGACGCTGCCGCTCGTGCTGCCGCCGGTGGTGGGCGGTGTGGCACTGCTGCTGGCGCTCGGCCGCAACGGCGTCGTCGGGCAGTGGCTCGACTCCTGGTTCGGGATCACCCTGCCGTTCACCACCGCGGGCGTGGTCCTCGCGGAGACGTTCGTGGCGATGCCGTTCCTCGTCATCAGCGTGGAGGGCACTCTGCGGGCGGCCGACCCCCGCTACGAGGAGGCGGCCACGACCCTGGGCGCCTCCCGTTTCACCGCCTTCCGCCGCGTCACCCTGCCGCTGATCGCCCCGGGCATCGCCGCCGGCGCGGTGCTGGCCTGGGCCCGGGCACTCGGCGAGTTCGGGGCGACGATCACCTTCGCGGGCAACTTCCCGGGCCGTACGCAGACCATGCCGCTCGCGGTGTACCTGGCCCTGCAGAACGACCCGGCCGCGGCGATCGCCCTCAGCCTGGTCCTGCTCGCCGTGTCCATCGCCGTCCTCGCCGGCCTGCGCGACCGCTGGATGACCGCCTCATGACCCACCTCTACGACTCCACCGCCCTCACCTCGGGTGCCGTGCACGGCGAGGGGCTCGACGCCCATCTCGTCGTCGACCGCGGCCCCTTCCGCCTCGACATCGCGCTCACCGCAGCGCCCGGCGACGTCGTCGCCCTGCTCGGCCCCAACGGCGCCGGAAAGACGACCGCCCTGCGCGCCCTGGCCGGCCTCGCCCCGCTCACGGCCGGCCATCTCCGGCTGGACGGCACCGAGTTGGACCGTACGCCGCCCGAATCCCGCCCGGTCGGCGTCGTCTTCCAGGACTATCTGCTCTTCCCCCATCTGACGGCCCTGGACAATGTGGCCTTCGGACCGCGCTGCCACGGCGCGACGAAGGCGGAGGCCCGCGCGCAGGCCGCCGCGTGGCTGGACCGCATGGGCCTCGCCGACCACGCCGGCGCCAAACCCCGTCGCCTGTCCGGCGGCCAGGGCCAGCGCGTCGCTCTCGCCCGTGCCCTGGCCACGCACCCCCGGCTGCTGCTCCTCGACGAGCCCCTCGCCGCCCTGGACGCCCGCACCCGCCTGGAGGTGCGTGCCCAACTACGGCGCCATCTCGCCGACTTCGAGGCCGTGGCGGTACTGGTCACGCACGATCCGCTGGACGCCATGGTCCTGGCCGACCGGCTCGTGGTCGTCGAGCACGGCCGGATCGTCCAGGAGGGCACGCCCGCCGACATCGCCCGCCGCCCCCGCACGGACTACGTGGCCCAACTCGTCGGCCTGAACCTCTACAAGGGCACAGCAGCGGGCCACACCGTCCACCTGGATGCCGGCCCCGCCATCACCACCACCGAGGACCTCACGGGCCCGGTCTTCGTGGCCTTCCCACCCGGCGCCGTCACCCTCTTCCGGGACCGCCCCACCGGCGCCAGCGCCCGCAACCTCTGGCGCTGCGAGGTCACCGGCCTGGAGACCCACGGCGACCAGATCCGCGCCGCCCTCACCGGCGAACTCCCCCTCACCGCCGACCTCACCACGGTCGCGGCCGCCGAACTCGACCTGCACCCCGGCGCCCCGGTCTGGGCAACGGTCAAGGCCGCCCAGACCCACGCCTATCCGGCCTGAAACGCCCAGAGGGCCCCGCGCAGCAGAACGCGGGGCCCTCAACCGACGTACTCAGTCCTCGTACGCATCCAGCGGCGGGCAGGAACAGACCAGGTTCCGGTCGCCGAAGGCCTGGTCGATTCGGCGCACCGGCGGCCAGTACTTGTCCGCGGCCGAGACACCGTCCGGGAAGACGGCCTCCGTACGGCTGTAGGTGTGCTCCCACTCACCGCCGAGCGCGGCGGCCGTGTGCGGGGCGTTTCGCAGCGGGTTGTCGTCGGCCGGCCACTCGCCCGAGCCGACCTTCTCGATCTCCGCCCGGATCGCGATCATCGCCTCGCAGAACCGGTCGAGTTCGGTCAGGTCCTCGGACTCGGTCGGCTCGATCATCAGCGTCCCGGCCACCGGGAAGGACATCGTCGGCGCGTGGAAGCCGTAGTCGATCAGCCGCTTGGCGACGTCGTCGACGCTCACGCCGGTCGCCTTGGTCAGCGGCCGCAGATCGATGATGCACTCGTGCGCGACCAGCCCGCCGGGACCGGTGTACAGCACGGGGTAGTGCGGTTCGAGCCGCTTGGCGATGTAGTTGGCGCTCAGGACCGCCACCTGCGTGGCCCGCTTGAGCCCCTCACCGCCCATGAGCCGGACGTACGCCCACGAGATCGGCAGGATGCCCGCGGACCCCCACGGCGCGGCCGAGATCGGGCCCACGCCGGTCTCCGGACCGGCCTCCGGCTGGAGCGGGTGATTCGGCAGATACGGCGCCAGGTGCGACCGTACGGCCACCGGGCCGACGCCCGGACCGCCTCCGCCGTGCGGGATGCAGAACGTCTTGTGCAGGTTGAGGTGCGAGACGTCACCGCCGAAGTGCCCGGGCTTGGCCAGCCCGACCAGGGCGTTGAGGTTGGCGCCGTCGACGTACACCTGCCCCCCGGCCTCGTGGACCTGGGCGCAGATGTCGGCGACGTGCTCCTCGAACACCCCGTGCGTCGAGGGGTACGTGATCATCAGCACCGCCAGTTCGTCGCGGTACTGCTCGATCTTGGCCCGCAGGTCCTCGACGTCGATCTCACCGTCCTCGGCGGTCTTCACGACGACGACCTTCATCCCGGCCATCACGGCGCTGGCGGCGTTCGTTCCGTGCGCGGAGGACGGGATGAGGCACACGGTCCGCTGCTCGTCGCCGCTTGCCCGGTGGTACCCGCGTACGGCGAGCAGACCGGCCAGCTCGCCCTGCGAGCCGGCGTTGGGCTGCAGCGACACCTTGTCGTAGCCGGTGACCTCGGCGAGCCGGTCCTCCAGCTCACGGATGAGGGTGAGGTAGCCCTGCGCCTGCCCGGCGGGGGCGAAGGGGTGGAGCTGCCCGAACTCGGGCCAGGTGACCGGCTCCATCTCGGTGGTCGCGTTGAGCTTCATGGTGCAGGAGCCCAGCGGGATCATGCCGCGGTCCAGCGCGTAGTCGCGGTCGGCGAGCCGGCGCAGGTAGCGCAGCATCGCGGTCTCGGAGCGGTGCTGGTGGAAGACGGGGTGGGTCAGGTAGTCGTCGGTGCGCAGCAGCGCGGCCGGCAGCGCGTCCTCGGTGCCGGCGTCCAGGGCGTCGATGTCGCCGTCGACCCCGAACGCGGCCCACACGGCGCTCAGTTGGGCCCGCTTCGTGGTCTCGTCGCAGGCGATCGAGACGTGGTCGGCGTCCACGAGGTGCAGGTTCACGCCGCGGTCTCGCGCGGCCGCGACGACGTCGGCCGCCCGGCCCGGCACCCTTGCGGTGAGCGTGTCGAAGTAGGCGCCGTGGACGGTCTCGACGCCGCCGTCACGCAGCCCCGCGGCGAGGATGGCGGCGTATCGGTGGGTGCGCCTCGCGATGCCCTTCAGACCCTCGGGCCCGTGGTGGACGGCGTACATCCCGGCCATGACGGCGAGCAGCACCTGGGCGGTACAGATGTTGCTGGTCGCCTTCTCCCGGCGGATGTGCTGCTCACGCGTCTGCAGTGCGAGCCGGTAGGCCCTGTTCCCGTCGGCGTCGACCGAGACGCCCACGAGGCGGCCGGGCAGGCTGCGGGCGAACTTCTCCTGCACGGCCATGTATCCGGCGTGCGGCCCGCCGAAGCCCATCGGCACGCCGAACCGCTGGGTCGTACCGACGGCGATGTCCGCGCCGAGCTCGCCCGGCGACTTCAGCAGCGTCAGCGCCAGCAGGTCGGCCGCGACGGTGACCAGTGCGCCCAGCTCGTGCGCCTGGTCGATGACCGGCTTGATGCCGCGTACTGCTCCGGAAGCGCCCGGGTACTGGATGAGCACGCCGTTGATCTCACGCTCGGCGATGTCGGCCGGAATGCCGTCACTGAGGTCGGCGACGACGACCTCGACGCCGGTCGGCTCGGCGCGGGTCTCGATCACGGCGATGGTCTGCGGGAACGCGTCCGCGTCGACCAGGAAGAGGCCCTTCTTGTTCTTGCCCATGCGCCGGGACAGGGCCATGGCCTCCGCCGCGGCCGTGCCCTCGTCGAGCAGCGAGGCACCCGAGGTCGGCAGCCCCGTGAGGTCGGCGACCACGGTCTGGAAGTTCAGCAGCGCTTCGAGCCGCCCCTGCGAGATCTCCGGCTGGTACGGCGTGTAGGCGGTGTACCAGGCCGGATTCTCCATGACGTTGCGCAGGATGACGGGTGGGGTGAACGTCCCGTAGTAGCCGAGTCCGATCATGGAGTCGAGGACCTGGTTGCGGTCGGCGAGCGAGCGCAGCTCGGCCAGCACCTCGGCCTCGGTCCGCGCCCCCGGCAGGTCCAGGGCGTCGGCGTTCTTGATCACATCCGGTACCGCGGCGGCGGTGAGCTCGTCGAGCGAGCCGTAGCCGACCTGCGCGAGCATCTTGGCCCGCGCCTCCTGGTCGGGCCCGATGTGACGCTGCTCGAAGGGTGTGCCCTGTTCGAGCTCGGAGAGCGGAATGCGATGGGCGGTCATTGCGGAGGCCTCCTGGTCTGACACGACCTTCGAGGGGCACCACGGCGCGGGTACCCCGGCGGCCTCCCCCTCTGTCATCTCAACCTGAGAGCTTCACCGGACCGCCCGAGGACGCCCGGCTTGCACCGTCGGTGAGAGCGGAAGCCGTCGACACCCGCTCTGCTTTCCAGAGTGACCTCGTCCGTGCGGTACGTGGGCCTGAGAGATTCCGGGGAGGATTTGCTCCTTCGGCGCCTCCGATGGTGTCCGGAGGACTCTCCCGCACGGGGTCAGCAGCCGTTTGCCAGACTACCAGCGAGGTCAACGCCCGGGCGTTCGAGTGGCCGCGTGCCCCAATGTGCTCTTTCGTAGTGCTTACGGATGAGTTGCGAGCAAGTGGAGGGCCCGTGCAGACCGACATCGATCCGCGCAACCTGATCGGCCGCAAGGCCTTCGACCGCAACGGCAACAAGATCGGCACGATCGACGAGATCTACCTCGACGACGCAACCGGCGTCCCGGAGTGGGCCGCGATACGCACCGGCCTGTTCAGCAGGGACGCCTTCGTGCCGCTCGAGCCCAGCGAGCTGATCGAGGACAGCCTGCACGTCCCCTTCGACCGCGCCCTGATCAAGGACGCCCCCGACTTCGGCGTGGGCCGTCACCTCTCCCCGGAACAGGAACTCCAGCTCTACCACCACTACGGCCTCGACGTGGCCCCTCCGCCCCGGCTCCCGGACCACAACTTCGGCAAACTGGCGGGCACGGACGACTCCTGACCCCCGGACTCACCCCCGACCGACGAACCCCCCTCCGTGCCCGAAGCCACCTGCTCCCCGGCTCTTCGCGCCACCAATGGCAGCGGATCCGCCGGCTCCAGCGCACGATCGTCGGTCCGGAACGTCCGCACCCGCCCGGGCTCCGAGTCGGGCGTCTCGAACCGCACGGTCACCCTCCCCAGCCCGCTGCCCTGCACCCACCCGTGCCCGTACTCGGCGTGCCGTACGTCGTGCCCCGCGGGCCATCGCCGCTCGACCGGCACGGCCGCACCCTGCACGGGCTCGTCCACCAAGTCCTCCGCCGGCCCCTCCGCCGGTTCACCCGCGGCCTGCGCGAACAGATCCTCCTGCGTGTAGTCGGCGAGCCCGCTGACCCCCACTCCGAGCAGCCGCACGCCGCCCGTGGTGTCCACGGAGTCCAGCAGCCGGGCCGCGGCCTCGCGCACCACCGCCGGATCGTCCGTGGGCCCGCGCAGCGTCTCGGACCGGGTCAGCGTGGAGAAGTCGTACCGCCGCACCTTCAGCACGATCGTCCGCCCCGACAGCCCTGCGCCGCGCAGCCGCCGCACACACCGGTCCGCGAGCCGCTGCACCTCCAGCCCCACCCGGACCCGGTCATGGATGTCCATGTCATAGGTGTCCTCGACCGACACCGACTTCGTCTCCCGCTCGGCGACCACCGGCCGGTCGTCGCGGGCCAGTGCCATGGCGTACAGCGCGTGCCCGTGCGCCTTTCCCAGAAGTCGTACGAGCTCGTCCTCCCCCGCCTCGGCGATCTCGTCGATCGTGGTGATGCCGGCCCTCCGCAGGTGGTCGCCCGTCGCGGGCCCCACCCCGGGAAGCGTCCGCACCGACATCGGCCCGAGCAGCGTCCGCTCGGTCCCCGGCTCGATCAGCACCAGCCCGTCGGGCTTGGCCTGCTCGGAGGCGATCTTCGCGAGCATTTTGGATGCGGCGAGACCGACAGACCCCGTGAGCCCGGTGACGGCCCGTATGTCGGCCCGCAGCTTCATCCCCGCCAACCGCGCCGACTCCTCGTCCCAGGCCGTTCCCCCGGTCTCCAGGTCCACGAACGCCTCGTCCAGGCTCAGCGGCTCCACCAGCGGCGACAGGGCCCGCAGCAGCTCCATCACCTGCTCGCTGATCGTCCGGTACAGCCCGAAGCGCGGCACGAGATACGCGGCGTTCGGCGCGAGCCGGCGCGCCTGGGCCATGGGCATCGCCGAATGCACCCCGAACACCCGGGCCTCGTACGAGCAGGTCGCCACCACCCCGCGCGGTCCGAGCCCGCCCACGATCACGGCCTTCCCGCGCAGGCTCGGCTTGGATGCCTGCTCCACCGAGGCGAAGAAGGCATCCATGTCGAGATGCAGGATCGTGGGCGCGGTTCTCATATCTCCGATGCTGCACCACGCCACTGACAATGCGGCGGCACGACCAGGACAGCACGACCTGCACACCTGCCGACGCGGTGCCCGGCAGGCCTCCGGAGGCGCCGGGCAGCTGCGTCGCTCAGACCGCCCGATTGCGCCGTCGTGCCAGCTCGTCCGCCGGATTGTGCCCGACGAGCGTCTCGCCGGTGTCGATGCGCTCCCCGTGCAGCTGTGACAACGCGCTCTCGACGTCCCGCCACACCACCCCGACCGCGATGCCGAAGATCCCCTGGCCGCCCTGGAGGAGCGCATGAACCTCGTCGGGCGAGGTGCACTCGTACACGGTCGCACCGTCGCTCATCAGCGTCATGCGTTCCAGGTCGCGGAAACCGCGTTCCCTGAGGTGCTGCACGGCGGTGCGGATGTTCTGCAACGACACCCCGGTGTCGAGGAACCGTTTGACGATCTTCAGGACGACGACGTCCCGAAAGCTGTACAGGCGCTGCGTCCCGGACCCGTAGGCGGGCCGCACGCTGGGCTCGACGAGCCCGGTGCGGGCCCAGTAGTCCAGTTGCCGATAGGTGATGCCGGCGGCCGCACAGGCCGTCGGGCCGCGGTAGCCGATCTGCTCGGACGTCATGGACGCCGCCCCTCCGCTGGTGGGAATGGGCGTCGGTCGCTGCGGAGTGTGATCGGCCGCCCTGCCGTGGAGCGGGTACGGACCGCTCTCCCCGAGACTGCGTCCGGGGGCACCCCCACCCGTACCGTCGCCGCTGCTTCTCACGCCGACCTCCGTCCTTGACCTGCCTTCTCGACGGTAGGCAGTCACCAAGGGTGCGTCAACGATCGCCACACTCGGCACGCCGAGTGATAATCACCCTAAGAGTGGTTTCCCGTACCCAACCGCGGGGAAAGGCTAGCCGAATGCGCTTGCGGGGAGCCGCGGGACGACCTCACCGGCCGCCGGCAATTGCCGGTACGGAGGCCGTCATCGACCGGGGGACGACCCGTCGAGGACCTTCGCCTCCGCCTGAGCCGACCACGTCTCACTGGCTGCTGGTGCCGAAGTCCTCGGGCGAGATCTGGTCGAGGAACTCGCGGAACTTCTCCACCTCGTCCTCCTGCTCGTCCGGAATCGCGATACCGGCGTCGTCGAGCACGCCGTCGCTGCCGTAGATCGGCGTTCCGGTGCGCAGGGCCAGCGCTATGGCATCGGACGGACGGGCGCTCACCTCGACCCCGCTGGCGAAGACCAGCTCGGCGTAGAAGACACCTTCACGCAGATCCGTGATGCGCACTTCGGTGAGCTCCTGACCGACGGCCTCCAGCACGTCCTTGAACAGGTCGTGGGTCAGCGGTCGCGCGGGGGCCATGCCCTGCTGGGCGAAGGCGATCGCCGTCGCCTCCCCCGGCCCGATCCAGATGGGGAGGTAACGGTCGCCTCCCACTTCGCGCAGGAGCACGATCGGTTGGTTGGAGGGCATTTCGACCCGGACACCTACGACATCGAGCTCGTTCACACAGCAACCCTAGGCCGTGCCCGGGACGTTTGGGTAGTCGGGCCGACATCGGAGCCCCGATCCGGCCTTCCCCACCCCCACCGGCCCACCCGACATCCCGGCAACGCACCCGCTCCCTGCCCAGACCCACGCCGGTACCTCGACGAAACCCCTGCACCGGGCAGCACGGTCCGCCCGAAGCCCATATCGCCCCACCCGGAAGTCACCCTCAGCCCCGCACCGCCCCGCGCGAACGCTCCGAAGCCGCCCCCACCAATCCACACGGCGCCTCCGCAGATCACACCGCCCCAGCCCCGCTCAGCCCCGCATGCCGTCCGAAGTCCTCAGCCGCCACCCGCACTGCGCCCGCCGACAGATCGAATCGCTCCCGCCCAGACCCACGCCGTCCTCCGCGGCCGGTCCAGGCTCGTCCGCCGATCCGAGCCGTACAGGCCGCGAGCCACACGCCCCTGCCGGCAGGCCGCCCTCGGTCAGGGCAGTCGCACTCCCAGCGCGGTCTGTACAAGCGCCGCGTGCAGCTTCACCGTGAGCCCCGCCAGCTCCTGCACACGGGCCTCCGCGTGCGCCCTGGTCTGCGGATTGCGGTGCCGCTTCAGCGGAGCCACCACCTGGTCCACCAGCCCGGCCTCACGGTCGGCAGCCGCCTTCATCACCCGCAGGTGACGCGGCTCGATGCCGAAACGTCCCAGCTCGGCGACCAGCGAGGCCACGGTGGCGGTCTCCGCGTCGTACACCCCGTCCGACAGCGGAGTGATCAACCCGTACGACTCCCACTCCGCGAGTTCCTGCTCTCCGATCCCGGCGGCCGCCAGCAGCTCCGCCCGCCCGATGCGCGCCGCCGTCGGTCTCTCGGAGGACTCCGGCGGGGCTTCGCCGTCACGCTGCCGGCCCAGCGCGGGCAGCCGCACCTCCTCGCCGCGCTCCATCGCGTCGAGGTACTCGCGGATCACCTTGAGCGGCAGATAGTGGTCCCGCTGCATTCTCAGTACGTGGCCGAGTCGCTCGACATCGGCCGCGCTGAACTTGCGATATCCCGAGGGGGTCCGCTGCGGCTCGATGAGCCCCTCGGACTCCAGGAAACGGATCTTGGAAATGGTGACTTCGGGGAACTCCTCGCGCAGCACGTTCAACACCGTGCCGATACTCATCAGCCCGCTGTCCGCGGCGGTGATGCCGTTGCCGGCACCACCGCTCGGTGTATGAAGCATGGACCTTCCCTGGGGTCCCCCCGGACGGAGCCCGGGGGACGGTCAGATGCCCTGCCGGCTCGCGTAGAAGACCAGCCGATACTTGCCGATCTGTACCTCGTCACCGTTCGACAGAGCGACCTGGTCGATCCGCTCACGGTTGACGTACGTGCCGTTCAGACTGCCCACGTCGGCCACCGTGAACGAACCGTCCGGGCTGCGGCGGAACTCCACATGCCGCCGCGAGACCGTCACGTCGTCCAGGAAGATGTCGCTCTGCGGGTGACGCCCGGCCGTGGTCAGGTCGCTGTCCAGGAGGAAGCGGCTGCCCGAGTTCGGCCCGCGACGCACGACCAGCAGCGCGGAACCCAGCGGAAGGGCGTCCACCGCAGCCTGCGCCTCGGGCGAGAGCGTCGGCATCGGGGTCTGCCCGGTGACCTCGGCGTCGTAGGCCTCGAGACCGCTGATGGAGATCGTGGAGGTCGTCTCGGACGGACGCTCGGCGGCCGCACCCGCCCGCAACGGCGCACCGCAGTTGGAACAGAAGCGGCTGCTCTCCGCATTGCGGTTACCGCACCTCGTACACACCAGGGCCGACATGGACGGATCCTCCTGCCGCGGCTGCCCCGCCGGGGCATTGGACGCGTACGGGCCGGCGGAAAACCCTCCACCCGTACTTGAGGTTGACGGTTGCCCGAAACCTATGCCGCCGGACTGGGCAGGGTCAACCGTCGGCGCGCCCTGACCTCCGGAAATGTCACCGCCCGGACCAGCGACCTGGTCGCGGAACAGGGGGCGCTGACCCTCTGCGTCAGGCTGTGCGCGATGACGAGCGGTGGCGTTACCACTGCCCTCTCGTGCGCTCTTGCCGAACAACTTCGCAAACAACTTCACGGGCGATTCCCCTTGACCTGAACAGACCCGCCCGTGGGGCAGGACGAACCCTGACTGCACACTCCGGCCGACCCGGACATCCTCACAACGTCCGTATCCACCAGACAGTTTCCACCACGCACCACCCATTCGGTGCGCCGACCCCCCGCAACCTCATGCCCTCGCCGGACGACCCCCATGCACCCCCGGTTCACTGGGAGGACGACCGAGCGTAGTCAGGTCGCTTCGCCGCTCGCAAGGCGTCCACAACGATCTTGTCGGACCGCTCGACGGTCACGGTGGCCTGCTCCTTCTCGAGCGTCTGCACCACGCCTCCTGGAATGTTGAGCGCCGGTTCGAGGTCCTGCGGCTTGCCGATGACCTTGAAACGATAGGGAGCATTGATCTTGTTCCCGTCGACGCTGACACTCTGCCCGGAGTCGGTCAGATACGTGCCTGCGACCACGCGCACGCCGTTCACCTGGATCGCCTCCGCGCCGGCCGCCCGTAGTTCCTGGATCGCGTCGAGCAGCATGTCCGCCTCGACCGTCCCCTTCGTGTCGTCGATGGTCATCGTGATGCCGGGTCCCTGCGCCGCCACCGTGCCCGCCAGAATGCCGAGTTGCCGCTCCTTCTCGATCGTCTGCTTGCGGGCCTCCTCGGCCTGGTTGGAGCTGTTCTCCAACTCGTCGCGCTGCTTCTCGAGCCCCTGCTTCTCGTCCTCAAGACGCTGGGTACGGTCGTCGAGTTCATCGAGGATGCGTACGAGATCCTCCTGCCGCGCGCCCCGCAGCGCGCTGTCGTCGTCGCTGTTCGAGGCGACCTGCACGGCCAGACCGAAGCCGAGACCGAACAGCAGCAGTGCGACGATGAGTTGGGCACGGGTGACGCGCGGCGGCCACAGACCGTTCACGAGCCGCTGCCGACCGGTGAGCGCCGGCTCGGACTCCTCCTCGGGGCGGTCCACCGTCGCCGTGGCCGGCACCTCGTCGGGCAGCTCCTTGCGCAGCCGGTTCTCGGCTGTCTCGTCCTGCTTGCTCATCGGCCTCACGCCCGGAACACGTGCCGACGGATCGCCGCGGCGTTGGAGAAGATGCGGATGCCGAGAACCACCACGACACCGGTGGACAGTTGCGCGCCGACGCCCAACTTGTCGCCCAGGAACACGATCAGCGCGGCGACGACCACGTTCGACAGGAACGACACCACGAAGACCTTGTCGTCGAAGATGCCGTCGAGCATCGCCCGTAGACCTCCGAAGACTGCGTCCAACGCCGCCACCACGGCGATCGGCAGGTAAGGCTCGACGGCCGCCGGAACCTCGGGCCGGACCAACAGGCCGGCCACGACTCCCACGACGAGGCCCAGTACGGCGATCACGATGTGCCTTTCTCAGTTCTCGGCTGTGCTGATTCGGTTATCGGCTCTGCTGTGCGGACGATCACACTCGGCGCCGCCGGCAGCCGCACCTCGTCCTCCACGGAGATGCTGGTACGGATGCCGAAGTTCTCCTGCAGGGCATGCAGATAGAGCCCGTCCGCGCTGTTCTGGAACCTGGTGCTCAGCTGCTTCCCGTCGCCCACCGCGAGCACCGTGTACGGCGGCACCAGCGGCCGGTTGTCGACCAGTATCGCGTCACCCGCAGCCCTGATCGCCGACAGCGCCGTCAGCCGCTGCCCGTTGATCGAGACAGCCTCGGCGCCCGACTCCCAGAGTCCGTTGACCACCCGCTGCATGTCACGGTCACGCACCCGCCCCGTGTCGGAGAAACCGGACGTTCCGCGCGGGTCGCTGTCACCACCGACGGCGGATTCCTTGGCGTCGTTCACGACCAACTTCACACCGGGGCCGCGTACTTCGGTGGCGCCCGACAGGATTCCCACCAAGTGGGTCTGATCATCGCCGCCGCTCTGCTTCAGCGCCGCGCGCTGGCGGGCGCTCACGTCGTCGCGCAGCTTGTCGACGTCACTCTCCAGCGCGTCCGCAGCCGCGGTCTCCCGGTCGATCCGGTCGATGAGCTCCTCGCGCTCCTTGGCGACCACAGGAGCTGCCACCCGCGCCTGTGCGGCGCCGACGGTCACCACCAGGGCCGCGAGCACCAGGCCGGCAGCGAGACCGAGCTTCGCCCTGAGGGTTCTGGGCAGGCCTTCGGCGCCCGCCGCCTGCTTCCTGGCCGCGGCCTCGGCATATCCCTCGTCGAGGCTGTGATCCATGACGTTGGTGAGCAGCGACATGGACGCGTCCGGGCGTGCGGGGGGCGTGGAACTGCTCCGAACGGGGGGCTGCTGCGGCATGCCGCACATCGTCGCACGTCGCGACCGCTACCTCCGCACGGCCCCACCGGCGTGCCGGACAGGCCCCCTTGGGGACACTTGTCCGGCACGCCGGTGGGGCCGTTTACCGTCCGGCGCTGTCCACGACCGCCGACCACTCGTCGAGCAGGGCCTGCGCGGAGGCATCATCCGGCCCTTCCGCCCACAGGTGGGTGACCGCCTCGGCCGGGTCTGGCAGCACCATGACCCAGCGCCCATCGGCCTCCACCACGCGCACACCGTCCGTGGTGTCCACGTCGCGATCTCCGGCCGCCTCGACGACGCGCCGCATCACCAGCCCCTTGACGGCCCAGGGAGTCGCCAGATCCCGCTTGAGGACGTGCGCCCTGGGGATCCGCGCGTCGATCTGGCTGAGCGTGAGCTGAGTACGCGCCACCAGACCGATCAGCCGCACGAAGGCCGCCGTACCGTCGAAGACACTGCTGAACTCCGGGACGATGAATCCGCCCTTGCCGTCGCCACCGAAGATCGTCGTGTCATCACGCCCGACCCGCGTCAGGTCGTCAGGGGAAGTGGTGGTCCACTCCACCTGGGTCCCGTGATAGGCCGCGACCTGTTCGGCGATCCTGGTCGTGGTCACCGGCAGGGCAACCCGCCCGCTGCGCCGCTCAGCGGCCACCAGGTCGAGCATCACGAGCAGCGCCCGGTCGTCCTCGACGATCCGCCCCTTCTCGTCGACCAGCGACAGCCGCTCACCGACGGGATCGAACCGCACCCCGAATGCGGCCCGCGCGGACGCAACGATCTCTCCCAGCCGCACCAGCCCCGACCGCCGCGCATCCGCCGTCTCCGTCGGCCTGGACTCGTCCAAACCGGGATTGATCGTCAGCGAGTCCACGCCCAGCTTGCCGAGCAGGCTGGGCAGCACGAGCCCCGCACTACCGTTCGACGCATCGACGACGACCTTCAGCCCGGACTCGGTGATGCCGGTCGTGTTCACGTTCCGCAACAGCGACCCGGTGTACGAGTCGAAGACACTGGCCGGGAAGTGCAGGTCCCCGATCTCTCCCGGGAACGCACGCCGGTACTCCTGCCGCGCGAACACCCGGTCCAGCTTTCGCTGACTCGCCTGCGAAAGGTCGGCTCCTCGCCCGTCGAAGAACATGATGTCCACGGAATCCGGCACGCCGGGCGTGGTCCGGATCATGATCCCGCCGGCACTGCCTCGTGCCGTCTGCTGCCTCGCCACCGGCAGCGGTACGTTCTCCAGGTCCCGTACGTCGATGGCACTGGCCTGCAGCGCGGAGATCACCGCCCGCTTCAGCGCACGCGCACCACGGGAATGGTCACGGGCCGTGGTCACCGTGGAGCCCTTTTTCAAGGTCGTGGCATAGGCGCCGGCGAGACGCACGGCCAACTCGGGCGTGATCTCGACGTTCAGAATTCCGGAGACGCCGCGGGCGCCGAAGAGATGCGCCTGACCCCTCGATTCCCATATGACCGAGGTGTTGACGAAGGCACCGGCCTCGATGGTCTTGAACGGGTAGACCCGCACATTGCCCTGCACGATCGATTCTTCGCCGATGAGGCACTCGTCGCCGATGACCGCGCCGTCCTCGATCCGCGCCGCCCGCATGATGTCGGTGTTCTTGCCGACCACACAGCCCCGCAGATTGCTGTGCTGCCCCACGTACACGTTGTCGTGTACGACGGCCTTGTGCAGGAACGCCCCGCTCTTGACGACGACGTTCGAGCCGACGACGGTGTGCTCACGGATTTCCGAGCCGGCCTCGACCTTGGCATAGTCACCGATATAGAGCGGCCCGCGGAGCACGGCGTCAGGGTGCACCTCGGCGCCTTCGGCCACCCACACACCAGGTGAGATCTCGAAGCCGTCGAGCTCGACGTCGACCTTGCGCTCCAGGACATCGGCCTGCGCCTTCACATAGCTCTCGTGCGTGCCGACGTCCTCCCAGTACCCTTCGGCGACATAGCCGTAGATCGGCTTGCCCTCCTTCATGAGCTGCGGGAAGACATCGCCGGACCAGTCGACGGGGACATCGGCCTCGACATAGTCGAAGACCTCAGGCTCCATCACGTAGATGCCGGTATTGACGGTGTCCGAGAACACCTGGCCCCACGTCGGCTTCTCCAGGAACCGCTCGACCTTGCCCTCTTCGTCGACGATGGTGATACCGAATTCCAGTGGGTTGGGGACACGCGTCAGGCAGACAGTGACCAGCGAACCCTTTTCCTTGTGGAAGTTGATCAGCTCGGTGAGGTCGAAGTCGGTCAGCGCATCACCGGAGATGACGAGGAACGTGTCGTCCTTCAACGCCTCTTCGGCGTTCTTGACACTCCCGGCAGTACCGAGTGGCTTCTCCTCATTGGCATAGGTGAGCTCCATACCGAGCTCCTCGCCGTCACCGAAGTAGTTCTTGACCAGTGAGGCAAGGAACTGGACAGTTACGACGGTCTCGTTGAGCCCATGCCTTTTGAGCAGCCGCAGAACGTGCTCCATGATCGGCCGGTTGGCCACCGGCAGGAGCGGCTTGGGCATGCTTGAGGTCATGGGACGAAGGCGCGTGCCTTCGCCACCGGCCATCACGACGGCCTTCATGTCGGAAGCGTCCTCCTCGAAGAGACGACGGTCTAGCCGACTTCACCCGTCCGAATTATCCCGCACTTTTCCCTCGCGGGCCATCGCACCGCTACGGCCGCACGTTCGGCGAGCTCAATCGGTCATGGCGTCCGCACGAACCAGGCGGCGGACTTGCACCACATAGAGGACTCCTGCCCACCAGTAGAGGGTTGTACCCCATCCTGCGAACGCCCATCCGAAAATAGCAGCGAGTGACGAGATCCATCCACTCCCGTCACTGAGCAACAGCAAGGGGAAGGCGTACATCAGGTTGAAGGTGGCGGCCTTCCCGAGGAAGTTCACCTGCGGCGGCGGATAGCCGTGACGCCTGAGGATGCCCACCATCACCAGCAGGACCAGTTCCCGCCCAAGCAGTACAGCGGTCAACCAGATCGGCAGAATCTCTCGCCACGTAAGACCAACCAGGGTCGAGAGAATGTAGAGCCGGTCGGCCGCGGGATCAAGAAGCCGGCCGAGACTGCTGATCTGGTTCCAGCGTCGGGCAAGTTTGCCGTCCAGGTAGTCACTGATCCCGCTGAGAGCCAGCACCAACAGCGCCCAGCCATCACTCTTCGGTCCCCCGAACTCGGGCCTGAGGATCAGCCACAGGAAGAGGGGCACGCCGGCGAGCCGCGCCAGGCTGAGGATGTTCGGGATGGTGAGGACCCGGTCCGTCTGGACGCGAGTCTCCTGGACCTCCAACCGGGGGCCTCCTGTCGAAAACGAGCCAACTATGCCCACTGACCTTACCTCAATGCAAAAAAGCTCTGGCTCTCGGGCCAGGTGCCCGAGAGCCAGAGCTCTAAAAGGAGTTCGGCGGTGTCCTACTCTCCCACAGGGTCCCCCCTGCAGTACCATCGGCGCTGTAAGGCTTAGCTTCCGGGTTCGGAATGTAACCGGGCGTTT